>DATLQA010000106.1:0-3611 GCA_035535495.1 Actinomycetota bacterium
CGCGGATGTCACGGGTCGCCTCGATCCCCGAGCCGTCGGACAGGCGCACGTCCATCACGATCACGTCGGGCAGGGCCCGCTCGGCCTCGGCGACCGCCTCGCGCACCGAGCCCGCCTCGGCGCAGACCACGATGTCCTCGGTGCTGGCGAGCAGCGCCTTGATGCCGTCGCGGACGACCTCGTGGTCGTCGACCAGCATCACCCGCAGCGGTGGCGTCTCCATCGGGCACATCCCTCCGAGCACAGCCTGCCCGCCCCCGGGCACGCAGCCCCGACGAACGCGGGCCGCTCACGGACGCCGTGGCCGCCCGGTCGCCGCGGTACATGCTCGCACCGGATGCGCGTGCCGTCAGCCACCCGCCGGCCGGACATGGACGACCGCGCCGTAATCCTCCGGCCAGTTGGCGGCGGACCAGGTCGGCGGGCCAGCGCCGCCGCGACCAGATCGAGGAGGCTCGCAGTCAGCCGGGAATGGTCACCCTGACGGTGGTGCCCTGTCCGGGCACGCTGCTGATCTCGGCCCGCCCGCCCAGTGCCGCTGCCCGTCCGCGCAGGTTCCCGAGCCCGTGGCCGGTGCCGGCGACCTGGTCTGGGTCGAAGCCACGCCCGTCGTCGTCGATCTCCAGGACCAGGTCGCCATCGCCACGGCGCAGGCTGATCCGGCAGGTCGTCGCGGCCGCGTGGCGGCTGACGTTGGACAGGGCCTCCCGGGCGAGCTGCACGACGTCCCCCGCACGGCCGGCCAGCTCGGCGGCGGCGTCCAGGTCGATCTCGGCGACCGCCACCACGCCGGTGCGCTGGGCGAACTCCTCGACCAGGCGACGCAGGGCCTGGTCGAGCTGCCGGTCGGCCAGGATGCCCGGGCGCAGCCCGAAGATGTAGTTGCGCAGGTCCCGGATGACCCGGTCGAGCTCCTCGACCGCGCCCTCTATGCGGCCGGCCAGCTCCTGGTCGCGGGCGAGCATGGCCGCGCCCTGCAAGCCCATCCCGACCGCGAACAGCGCCTGGATGGCGCCGTCGTGCAGCTCCTTGGCGATCCGCTCGCGGTCCTCCAGGACCGCGAGGCGGTCCAGTTCGCGCCGCAGCCGCGCGTGCTCGAGGGCGACCGCGGCCTGTTCGGCGAACGTCTCGAGCAGCTGCACGTCGGCCTCGCGGAACGCGGGGCCGCCGGTGGCGTTGGCGACCGCCAGCGTACCGAACGTCCGACCCTCCGCCGACAGGGGCACGAACAGCGCCGGCCCGACCCCGCCGAGCCCGACCAGCGGCTGGCCGGTCCGCTCGTCGGCGGTCGCGTCGGCCAGCACCACCACCTTGCCGGTGCGCAGCACCTCGCCGGCGACCGACCGCTCGACCGGGAAGCGCACCCCTCGCACGCGCTCGGCCCCCTCGCCGTCGGCCGCTTCGATGGCGAGCTCGCCGTCGTCGGTGGGCACCGCGACGGTGGCCAGGTCGGCGCCTGCCAGCTCGCGGGCGTAGCCGGCAACCAGGCCAAGTACCACCTCGGCGCGGTCGCTGCGGAGGATCGCGGCGGCGACCGCGCGCAGCGCCTCCAGGCGGCGTGCCCGGTCGTTGGCCTGCTCGTACAGGCGGGCGTTCTCGATCGCCACCCCGGCCTGGGCGGCAAGCACCACCAGCGCGCGCTCGTCGTCGGCGTCGAACTCCGCCGCGCCCTGCTTCTCGGTCAGGTAGATGTTGCCGAAGACCTGGCCGCGGGCGGTGACCGGCGCCCCGAGGAAGGAGCGCATCGGCGGGTGGTTGGGTGGGAAGCCGACCGAGCGGGGGTCGCTGGCGATCTCCGCGAGGCGCAACGGCCGGGCGTCGTCGATCAGCACACCGAGGATGCCCCGTCCCACCGGGATGTGCCCGATCGCCGCTCGTTCGGCGACGCTGACCCCGGTGGTGATGAACTCGGTGATGACACCGTCGCGGCCGAGCACGCCAAGGGCACCGTAGCTGGCGCCGGTGATCTCGGCGGCCAGCTCGACGATGCGCTGCAGGGTGACGGGGAGCGACAGCTCGGAGGACAGGATCAGCCCGGCCTCCAACAGGCGCTTGTCACCAGCCAGGCCCCGCTCCATCGGCGCAAGCGTAACACCCGGGACCGCGGAACCGGCCGCGCGCGCGATCCAGGTGCCGAGCAGGCGGCAAGGTGCCGATACTGGGGACATGGACCTGCCTGTGATGCCGCCGGTCGCGCCGATGCTGGCCAAACCGGTCGGCCAGTTGCCCGAGGGCCCCTACAGCTTCGAGCCCAAGTGGGACGGGTTCCGCACGATCGTGTTCCGCGACGGCGACGAGGTCGAGCTCGGCAGCCGCAACGAGCGGCCGCTGACCCGCTACTTCCCCGAGCTGGTCACCGCCATCAAGGCACAACTGCCCGAGCGGTGCGTGGTCGACGGGGAGATCGTGGTCCCTGACGCGGACGGCCGCCGGTTGGACTTCGACGCGCTCCTGCTGCGGATCCACCCCGCCGCCAGCCGGGTCGCCCTGCTGGCCGGGCAGACCCCGGCCCGCCTGGTCGCCTTCGACCTGCTCGCCCTCGATGCGGCCGACCACACCGGCCAGCCGTTCGCCCGGCGCCGCGCCGCGCTCGAACGCGCCCTCGAGCGGGTGGAACCGCCGGTCCACCTGACACCGGTCACGACCGACCGCGACCTGGCCGGCGACTGGCTGGACCGGTTCGAAGGCGCGGGCCTGGACGGCGTGGTCGCCAAGGCGCTGGACGGGGCCTACGAGCCGGACCGGCGGGGGTGGTTCAAGGTCAAGCACCAGCGCACCGCGGACTGCGTGGTCGGCGGCTACCGGCTGCACAAGCGCGGCGAGGACCTGATCGGCTCGCTGCTGCTCGGGCTGTTCACCGAGGATGGGGAGCTGGCCAGCGTCGGGGTGATCGGTGCCTTCCCGATGGCCCGGCGCCAGGAGCTGTTCGTCGAGCTGCAACCGCTGGTGACCACGTTCGAGGGCCACCCGTGGGACTGGGCCCGCCATGCGGAGGCCGACAGCCGCACCTGGCGGGGGTCTGAGACCAGCCGGTGGAACCCGGGCAAGGCGCTGTCGTTCGTGCCATTGCGGCCCGAGCGGGTGGTCGAGGTCCGCTACGACCATCTGGAGGGCCGCCGCTTCCGCCACACCGCCCAGTTCGTCCGCTGGCGTCCTGACCGCGACCCCCGCTCGTGCACCTACGCCCAGCTCGAGGAGGCGGTCAACTTCGACCTCGCCGACGTCCTCGCCACCTGACCCGATCGCGCGGACGGAGCACCCGATCCGGTGGTCATGGCGGTGTCGAGCGACGCGGCCGAGGCCGAGCGGCGCCTGCCGGCGAGTTTGTCCGGGACTGGTTGCCTGTGCCCGAAGGTGGGCATTAATGACCACTGGTGGCCGATGCCGCCGAATCAGCGGGTTGCGACGTTCGGGCAGGGAGGTCTGTGATGTTGCGGCGTGTGCTGGTCTTGTCCCTGCTCGTGCTGGTGACGCTGGCGATGGTCCCGGCGAGCGGTGCCGCCGCTGCCGGCGGCAGCTCCGACCGCCTCTCGCGGATCAAGCACATCGTGGTCATCTACCAGGAGAACCACAGCTTCGACAACCTCTACGGGGGCTGGGAAGGCGTCAAC
>DATLQA010000107.1:0-15106 GCA_035535495.1 Actinomycetota bacterium
CGAGGGTGCCGTTGACCGCCTCCTGGAGGACGCGGCTGCGACCCCTGGTGGTGTCCTTCTCGTCCCTGGTCGCCAGCCAGGACGGGCACATCACGCCGCCCGACCCGGTGTTGTCGGCCACGCAGCGGCCGATCCCGGTACAGCGGTGCACGGCGCTGGTCAGGTCGCCGCCGTCCTCCGGGTAGGTGAACCCGAGCCTTGCGGTGACCGGCCGGACCACGGTGCGGCGCAGGTCGGCGTCGAACCGCCGCGGTCGCACGAGCACGCCCGGGTAGAGCAGGTCACGCGGGTCGAAGACCGCCTTGACGGCGGCCATCGCCGCGATCCCGTCCGGCTGGTACATGAGCGGAAGGAGCTCGGAGCGGGCACGCCCGTCGCCGTGCTCGCCCGACATCGAGCCGCCGTAGGAGGCGACCAGCGCGGCGGCCTGCTCGACGAAGGCGCGGTAGACCGCGCGCCCGTCGGGCCGGTCGAACGGGAAGTCGATGCGCATGTGCAGGCAGCCGTCGCCGAAGTGGCCGTAGGGGATGCCGTCGAGGCGGTGCTCGGCCAGGAGCGCCTCGAAGTCGCGCAGGTAGGCACCGAGCCGCTCGGGCGGGACGGCCGCGTCCTCCCAGCCGGCCCAGGCCGGCGCCCCGGCCGGGCTGCGCCCGCCGAACCCCGCGCCGTCCTCGCGGATGCGCCAGATCGCCGCCGCCTGGGCCGGGTCGGCCAGGACCCGGCTGGCCCGCGCGTCGCCGCCGACCGCGGCGACCAGCCGCGCGGCGGCCGCGGCGGCCTCGGCCGGCGTCCCGCCGGCCAGCTCGACCAGCAGCCAGCCGCCGCCGTCGGGAAGCTCTGGGACGGCGGTGGGGCCGCGCCGCCGTCTGACCACGTCGATGATGCGGGCGTCGATGCCCTCCAGCGCGACCGGCCCGTGGGGCAGGACCGCGCCGACCGCGTCGGCGGCGCTGGCCATGTCGCGGTAGCCCACCACGACCAGCACGGTCGCCGCCGGCGCCTGGACCAGCCGGACGGTGGCGCCGAGCACCACCGCCAGCGTGCCCTCGCTGCCGACCAGCGCCCTGGCCAGGTCGCCGCCCCGCTCCGGCAGCAGGTGTTCCAGCGCGTAGCCGGAGATCTGCCGGCGGAGCCGGCCGAACCGCGTCCGGATCGGGGCCAGGTTGCCCCTGACCACCCCGTCCAGCCCGTCGACCTGGCCCACCGCGCCCGGCCCGGCTCGCAGGCGGCGGCCCGTGCCGGTGACCACGTCCAGCTCCAGGACGTTGTCGGCGGTGCGGCCGTAGGCCAGGGCCCGCGACCCGCACGCGTTGTTGCCGATCATGCCGCCGAGGGTGCAGCGGCTGTGGGTGGACGGGTCGGGCCCGAAGCGGAGCCGGTGGCGCCGGGCGGCGGCCTGGAGGTCGTCGAGCACGGCGCCCGGCTCGACCGTGGCCGTGGCCGCGTCGGGGTCGACCGACAGCACCCGGCCCAGATGCCTGGCCAGGTCCATGACCACGCCAGGCCCGACCGCGTTCCCGGCGATCGAGGTGCCGGCGCCCCTGGCGGTGAGCGGGACGCCGAGGTGCAGGCAGGTCTCGACGGTGGCGACGACCTCGTCGGTGTGGCGCGGGAAGGCCACCAGCTCGGGCGGCACCCGGTACAGCGACGCGTCGGTCGAGTACTCGGCCCGCCGCCTGGTGGACGCGTCGACCTCGGTCACCCCGGCCCGCCGCAGGGCGGCGGCCAGCTCGGCGGTCAGTGCCCCGACCCTTCGGCGTGCTGCCCGTGGGTCGGCACCGACGGCCTCCTACCAGTTCGACAGCGAGCGGGACAGGATCGCGGCGGCGTCGTCCTCGGTCACCGGGCGGGGCGCCGTGTCGAGCAGCCGCTGCTGCTTCATGGCGCCCTCGACCAGGCCGGGGACGTCGCGCTCGTCGTAGCCTACGTCGCCGATCCCGTTGGGGATGCCGATGTCGCGCATGAGCCGGGTGAGCGCGGCCGGAAGGTACTCGGCGTCGTGGTTCGGCCGCTCCAGGTCCGGCGCCAGCAACTCGGCCGCGCGCACGTGCCGCTCGGGACGTGCCTCGAAAGTGAAGCGGAACGCTTCGGGCGCGGTCAGCGACACGGCCATGCCGTGCGGCACCATCGGCTCGTCCTGCGGGTAGTCCTTGGGCCGGAAGTCCTTGACCTGCCCGGCGATCGGATAGGCGTTGGCGTGCGGGATGTGCACGCCGGCATTGCCGAACCCGAGCCCGGCCATCGTCGCCGCCAGCGCCATCCGGCCCCTGACCTCCAGATCGTCGCCGTTGCGGACGGCGTCGCGGAACGAGGAGGCCAGCAGCCGCATCGCGGTCTCCGACCACATGTCGGAGATCGGATTGGCGCCGCAGTAGGGCACCCGCTGCTCCGGCTGCTTGCGCTCGTAGGCCGTGTACGGCTTGGCCGTGTAGCTCTCCAGCGCGTGGCAGACGATGTCCATGCCGGTCGAGGCGGTGACGCCGGCCGGCTGGGTCACGGTCAGGGCCGGGTCGACCACGGCCATGGTCGGGCGCAGGCGCGGATGGCTGATGCCGGTCTTGACCTTCTGGGCGAGCACGTCGAGCACGCAGATGGTGGTGCTCTCCGCGCCCGTCCCGGTGGTGGTGGGCACGGCCACCAGCGGGTTCAGTGGCTTGCTCGGCGCGGTTCCCTCGCCGACCGGCGGGTTGACGTAGTCCATCAGCTCGCCCGGGTTGGTGGTGAGCAGGTTGACCGCCTTGGCGGTGTCGATGCTCGACCCGCCGCCGACGGCGACGTAGGCGTCCCACGGGCCGTGCTCGGTCGCGTAGTCGATCGCGTGGCGCATGCTGGCGTCGGTCGGCTCGACGTGGACGCCGTCGTAGACCTCCGCCTCGACGTCGAACCGCTTCATCTGGTCGGCCACCCGCGCCGGCAGGCCGGTGGCGGCGATGCCGGGGTCGGTGACGACCAGGACCCGTCGGGCGCCGTACTGGGCAAGGTCGTAGCCGATCTCGTCGGAGGCGCCGGTGCCGAACTTCAGCACGGGCGCGCCGTAGGTGAAGACGGTCTCCGAGCCGCCTGGGAACGTCGAGGTCACAGCCGCCTCCCGCGTCTGCTCGGGTGTTCTGGCCATCCATGTTGGCTACCACCCGGGACCGGTCCCGGAACCACCCGCCTTGCCCAGGCCGGTCTCGGGAGGACGCTCGCCGTCCCCGGGTTCTATCCGGCTATGGGAACCGTGATGCCGGCGGGTTACGCTTCGGTGGCGCGGACGTCCTGAGCGCCCCCGGGAGGAGGTCACCGCGATGGCGACGACCAAGGATCATCTGGACGAGCTGACCGAGGCCGAGCCTCACGACCAGGAGGTCTTGACGTTCCTCCGGGAGGTTGAGGCACACCCGGCCAGAGCGGTCGACGAGCCGGTGGTGGCGGTGCCCGCCAAGCCGCTCAGCGAATGGCTGACCGAGCCGATCTCGCGGCGTTGGGCGGCGATCGGCGCGTGCGCCTGGATGGTGCTGCTCACCATCGGGATCGCGGTCGAGCCGCCGCCGGCCAACCCGAACGCGGTCGAGCCGTGGTACGTCAGCGCCGTCGCCACCATCCTCCTGCTCGCGTTGGCGAGCGCGCTCGCCGGCTTCTCGCTGCGGCGGCGCTGGGGCATGGCGGGCTCACTGGTGGCGTCGGGCATCCTGGTGGTGTCGACGGTGATGTGCCCGGTGTCAGGACACCACACCCAGGTCGGCGCCTGGTGGCTCGTCCAGCTCGGCTGCGGGCTCGGGTTGGCGGCGGTCAGCACCCAGGGACTGCGGCGGAGCTGAGCCTGGAAGCGCGGCCAACCCCCGCCCTGTCGAGGTTGCGGGTCGGCGCGATGTTCCGGTGCACCACGGAACCGGAGGCGCTGCCCGCCTACGCCCGCCGGGTCGATGAGCTCGGCTACGACGAGCTGTGGATCGTCGAGGACTGCTTCTTCGCCGGAGGGCACCCAGCTCCGCTTCAACGTCGTGAAGTAGCGCAACGCCGGACCGGGTCGCAGCGGGGCCTCGGCGGTGCTCGGGTCAACGAGGGTTGACGGACCGCCGAGGTCAAGGTAACTTGACTCCATGCGCGAGGCGGCCTCCAGCGAGGTGACCAGAGTGGCGGCGGCGACCAGCAGCCAAGATCCGGAGGTGGGGCTGGCGGCGGTGGCGGCGCTGCGCGGCCTGGTCGAGGTCCTCGAGGCCGTGCAGGTGGAGCATGCCAGGGCCAACGGCTGGTCGTGGCAGGCGATCGCGGCCAGGCTCGGGGTGACCAAGCAGGCGGTGCACCAGAAGTACGCCGGCCGGCGGTTCGGGTTTCGGAGGTAGCCAGGTGCTGGACGAGCAGACCCGCCGGATCCTGGAACTGGCCCGCGACGAGGCCGAGGCGTTCGGGCACCGCTACCTCGGCCCCGAGCACGTGGTGCTCGGGATGCTGCGCGATCCCACCGGCGGGGCCGCCCGGCTCCTCCGCGCCCGCGGCGTGGATCTGGACGCCGCCCGTGCCGCGCTGCGCCGCCTGGCCGAGCAGGGCATCGTGCCCGCCCCCCGGCCCAGCGACGCCGAGCTGCTCGGCATGCTCGGCATCGACCTGGAGACGGTGCGGCGCAACGCCGAGCAGGCGTTCGGCGCCGTGGCGCTCGGCAGGGCGATCCGGGAGGCGACCAGGGCGCGTCGCGGCGGGGTCGGGCGGGTGCCGCGGACGCCGCTGCGCGGCCCGCCGGTGTTCACCGTCCAGGCGCTGTACCACGCCGGCGAGCATGCCAAGGCGAAGGGCCGCGGCCAGGTCAACGCGGAGCTGTTGCTGCTGGGGGTGGTCACCGACGCGCGGTCGCCCTGGCCTCGGTGCATGTCCAACCGCTGGAACCGGCAGCTCCGCACGTCCGTCGGCCTGCCAGCCGGCTATCAGGGCGCGGCCGGGCCGCTGCTGGTGGCGCTGGGGGTTGACCTGGACGAGCTGGGCGACGCGGTTGCCTTGGAGCTGGCGGGGGCCGAGCGGTGAGCCGGCGGGAACGGCTTGCGTTCCTGGGCGCCTGCGGGTCTATGTGGTCTGGGTGTCCCGCTGGGCCAGCGACGCCCGTTCGGAGATCGACGGCGGCGGGCTGCTTGACGCGCGGGTGACCCACCTGTGGGACCCGGGCGGGGTCATCGGCCAGCCGTTGCTCGACCAGTTCGGCGTCAACTTCGGCGGCTTGGACTGCGACTTGTTCCTGCTGTTCGGCCCCGACGCCACCTGGGGCGAGGCCCCGCCGCGGCCGGTCGCCTCCGGCGCCACGGTGATCGACAGCAGCGACCGGTTGTCCCAGGGCGCGGCGTCGCTGCTGGGCTGACCGCGCGCGCCGCGGACTGACAGCCCGGAGAGGACGCTCATGATGCCGGCGCGAGAAGATCGAGGTCACCGCGATCGTATCCGAGCCTCGCAGAGCCCGAGCCGAAAGGGAGCCGACCATGCCCGATCACGCCCTGTTGCCGAGCACGGACCGCGCGCTCACCCGCCGGATCGCGGTGGAACAGGCCGAGCGGCGCGCTCCCTCGCTGGTGGCCGCCGTGGTCCGGGACGGACGGATCGTGTGGACCGGCGGGCGCGGGCGCGTGGACGGGGACCCGCCTACCGCCGACACCCAGTACCGCATCGGGTCGATCAGCAAGACGTTCACGGCTGTCCTGGTGCTGCGGCTGCGTGACGAGGGCAGGCTGGACCTGTCCGATCCCCTGGAGACGCACCTGCCCGGGACGCCGGTCGGTGACCGGACCATCGCCCAGCTGCTGTCCCACGCCTCCGGCCTCACCGCCGAGCCGCCCGGCCAGTGGTGGGAGCGGACGCAGGGGCGGCCATGGCGGGACCTGGCCGGCTCGCTCGACCAATCCAGCGTGCGCCACCGCGCCGGCCGACGGTTCCACTACTCCAACCTGGGGTTCGCGGCGCTGGGTGAACTGGTGGCCCGCCTGCGCGGGACGAGCTGGATCGCCGCCCTGCGCCGCGAGATCCTCGACCCCCTCGGGATGACCCGGACGACACCGCTTCCCGAGGCGCCGCACGCCCGTGGCTTCGCCGTCCATCCCTGGGCGGACGTGCTGCTGCCCGAGCCGGCGCACGACGCGGTGGCGATGGCGCCCGCCGGCCAGCTGTGGTCGACCGTCACCGACCTCGGCCGCTGGGCGGCCTTCTGTGGCGGCGACACGGGCGAGGTCCTGCATGCCGACACCATTGGTGAGATGCGCGAGCCGCTGATGCGCGACGCCGACGCGGAGACGATCGGCTACGGTCTCGGGCTCGAGCTGCGGCACCACCGGGGCCGGCGGCTGGTCGGGCACGGCGGTTCCATGCCCGGGTTCCTGGCCGCCATGTGGGTCGAGGCCGACGACCCCACCGGAGTGGTGTTCTTCGCCAACACCACCAGCGGGTTGAGCCCGACGGTCACCCAGGACCTGCTCGACATCATGGCCGAGCATGAGCCGCGCATGCCCAGGGAGTGGGCCCCACTCGACGAGGTCGACCAGGAGCTGCTGGCGCTCACGGGTCTCTGGTACTGGGGGCCCTCACCGTTCACGCTGCGGCTGCGGCCCGACCGCTGGCTCGACCTGGCCGCGATGCAGGGCGGTGTGCGGGCCTCCCGGTTCCGCCCCGAGCCGGACGGCAGCTGGACCGGCCTGGACGGCTACTACGCCGGCGAGACCTTGCGGGTCGTCCGCCGCCCGGACGGCACCCCCAGCCACCTCGATCTCAACACGTTCGTGCTGACGCGGACCCCGTACGATCCAGACGCCCCGATCCCCGGCGGGCTCGACCCGGCCGGCTGGCGCGGCACCAAGGCCTGACCCCGGAGGGCCCCGCGCATGCTGAGGGGGCTGCCGGGTGGGCGCGGCAGCCCCCTCAGACGGGTGTGGACGGCGGCTCAGATCGCCTCGCGTGGCCGGTGGCGCAGCCGGGACCAGATCAGGCCCGCGGCGAGCGCGGCGAGCACGCTCAGCACGGCGGTGAGCGTCAGCACCGTGGCGAGCTGGTGCCAGACCGACTCGGTGGCCGGCGCGGGCGCCGCCGGGCTGGCGGGGACGGAGGGCTGGGCGCAGTCGAACTGCGCGCCGTGCCCGGAGTTGCACGTCCGGTCGTCCTGGACGGCCTGCCGGTGCCGCACGGTGGGCCCGTCGTCGCTCACGGGTGGGGTGGCGTGGGCGACACCGGCGAGGCTGAGCGTGGTCAGCGCGGCCAGTGCGGTGGCGATGAGGAAGCGACGCGGCTTCATGGTGGACCTCCCCTGGTGGGATGCTGCGCTGCTCGCAGCCATCGAGGAGACGGTCGCACGCCGGGTCGGCGCGGGGATCTGGAAGGTGCCCAATCCTGGCCGCGGGCGGTGCCCTATCTCAGCTGCCTGGCCGGGCTAGATGCCGGCTCGGTCTAAGCAGGCGCCGCCGGTGCGCGGTCAGGAGCTCCCTAGAGGCGTCATCGTGACCACCAAGGCCGACGAGCTCAGTTTGCCGTGCTCCTCCAGGTGGCAGCAGGCGCTCGGGTGAAGCGCAGCGATCAGGCACCCATCGACCAACTGCGAGGTAAGCATGCGAACCAGAACCAAACGGCGAGTCCGTCGGCTGGCGTTGATCATGGTGGCCGCACCGGTCGCCGCCTGGGCGTTGGAGGAGGCCGCCCGCCGGGCCGAGGCCCGCGACACCGCCTCCCCGACCGGCCGGCGGCTGCGCCAGGGCGCCGACATCGTGCGGCGCTTCGGCCGCGGGCCACTGGCCAACCGGCTGGGGCGCTAGGAGGCCAGGCCCGTCCGAGTGGGCCGGCGACTCAGGACTGGCGCTGGACGCTGAGACCGGCCAGGAAGAGCTGGATGCCGAACTGGAACTGGTCGTCGGTGGAGATCCGGGCCAGCAGGGCGGCCGGGTCGACGGTGTGGGGAACTCGCCAGGTGGCAGGCTGGCGAAGAAGGCATGCAGCCGGCGGACGAACTCGTCGCTGGTCTGGGAGTCGGTGCCGGCGCGGGGGACTTCCAGGGCTCCGACCACTCCGCCGACGAGCAGCGAGCCTAGCCGGCCTCGGCGTCCTGAAGACGGAGCGGCGGCAGGTAGCGGGCCTGTTGGAGGTGGCCGCTGTCCACGCTCAGCACCCAGGTCGAGCCCTTGGCCCAGGTCAAGCTGTCACCGTTGTGGCCCGGCCCGACCAGGCGCTTGACCACCGCCCCGATCAGCTCGCCGTGGCTGCACAGCACCGTCTCGCTGGCGGTCGGGTCCAACAGCAGGGCGACCAGGGCGTCAGGGTCGGCATCGACCCCGAGGGCGTCCGCGCGCTCGACCGGGAGTCCGCGCCGCCGCGCCAGCGGCTCAACCGTTTGCAGGCAGCGCACCGTGGGGCTGCTCACGATCCGGGTGATCGGGTAGTCGCGAAGCTGGGTGAGCAGGCCGTGGGCTTCCAGGCGGCCAGCACTCGATAGTGGCCGCAGGGTGTCAGGACCCTGCCAGGTGCGTTTGTTGCCCGCATGGGCGTGACGTAGCAGGTACGGCATCCGGTCTCCACGGTGCGCGAGGCAATCCGGCAGCGCAGTGGCTCGACCGGCGAAGCCGGCACCTCCACTGCGTGGCGCCGATCCGCTTCTCAGGTCCCGACACCATCACCGATCCACGACCGGCCATGCAACCCGCGGGGCGAAAGGCCAGGCCACCGGCGAGGTAGAGTCGCCGTGGGCGAAGGAGGGCCGCGGATGGGCCGGCCCATCGGTATCCGAAGCAGTTCGTCGTCGACTCCTTCCGCGGCTACCGGCCCACCACGCCGCGACCGGCGGACGGTTCGCCACCTGCTTGAACGGTGGCAACGACTCGACCAGAATGCGCCCATGGCCTCGTACTCCGTCAACGAGCGTGCCGTGGCGCGTGCGCGACGGCTGATCGACGCGCGCCAGTACGTGCTCAACAGCAGGTGGGACGACGTTCAACCGAGGGCCGCCGAGGAGAACGCCTTCCTGGAGTCGCACTCCTGGGACGAATACGCCGAATGGCACCTGGGGCTCACCGAAGGTGCTACCGACCACACCAAGGCCAGATACGCGTTCGTCTACGGAGACTTCCGGCGCGTCCACCGGATGGGCCTGATCGCCTGCCAGTACCGCGCCGCCGAGTGGCGACACAAGGCGATCGAGCTCGCCGCCCACGAGCTGCTGCAGCACCTCGACAACTCACGGGCCTGACCGGCGGTCGTCGGCCGCCGCCACGGGCGGCTCGGACGCGCCCAGCGCAGCCTGGTCCGGTGGCTCGACGCTAGCGGCTCACCGCGGCGCGCTTCCGGGCGGTCTCCGCCGCGGCGGTGAGGGTGGCGATGTCGTAGGCGCCGTAATGCCGGCGTCCGTTGATGAAGAACGTCGGGGTGCCCGAGACGCCGCTCAGATCGGCCGAGTCGACGTCCTCCGCCACCCGCGCGGCACCGGTGTTCCTGCGCAGGTCGTCGCGGAACCGCTCGACGTCGAGGCCGAGCTCGCCGGCGTAGCGGACCAGATCACCAGGTCGCAGCGCATCCTGGTGGCCGAGCAGCAGGTCGTGCATCTCCCAGAACGCTCCCTGCTCGGCGGCGGCCTCGGCCGCTTGCGCCGCCATCTGCGCCTGCGGGTGGACGTCGCTGAGCGGGAGGTGCCGCCAGACGTACCGGACGTCGCCGCGTCCGGCGAGCAGCTCCCGGATGACGGGTTCCGCCTGCCCGCAGTACGGGCACTCGAAGTCGCCGTACTCCACCACGGTGATCGGGGCGTCCTCAGGTCCGCGGATGTGGTCGCGGTCCGGGTCGACCGACGCGGCGAGGTCGACGAGGCTGTCGGCGGTGCCCAGCAGGGCGCGGATCCGGAGGCGTGGGGGGAGCAGCGCGGTCGCGCGGACGACTACCCAGGTCGCGGCCGCCGCGCACAGCGCCGCGGACAGGATGCCGACCTTCGCCTCCTCGAGCTGCGTGCCGTCGAACGCGAGCGTGGCGATCAGCAGCGCCACGGTGAAGCCGATGCCGGCGATGGCACCGCCACCCGCGACCGCCGCCCACCCGACCGGTGGGCGCAGCCGCCCCCGGCTCAGCCAGGTGACGAGCCACGAGAAGCCGAAGACTCCGATCGGTTTCCCGGCGACGTAGCCGACCAGGATCCCCAGCGTGACCGGAGACGTGTACGCACGGCCGAGGAAGTCGGCGCTGATCGTGACCCCCGCGTTGGCGAGCGCGAACAGCGGCACGACCACGTAGCTCGTCCACGGGTGGTAGCGCTGCTGAAGCCGCTCGTTCGGCGAGATCGCCAAGGCGACCCCGGTCTGCGCCGAGCGCGCGAGCTCCGGGGTCGGTTGCTCACGGAAGAGCCGGAACACCTCGGTCGCGCGTTCGAGGTCGCCGCGCGCGGCCGGATAGGCGTAGGTGAGGAGCCCCATGGCGAGGCCGACGACCACCGGCTCCACTCCCGAGGCATACAGCGCCACCCACGCGGCCACCCCGAGCAGCCAGTACACCAAGGCGGTGCGGACGCCGCGAGCGCGGACCACCAGGACCACCCCGAGGATCCCCAGCGCGGCCAGTAGCGCCGGCACGGCGACCTCCTCGCTGTAGACGATCGCGATCACCCCGAGCGCGACGACGTCGTCGACCACGGTCGCCGTGAGCAGGTAGGCACGCAGGCGCGCCGGGAAGCTCCGCCCGACCAGCGCGAGCACCCCGAGCGCGAACGCCGTGTCCGTCGACATCGCCGCACCCCAGCCGTGCACGGACGGGCGCCCAACGTTCGCGGCCAGGTAGATGGCGACCGGCACCACCATCCCGCCGACCCCGGCGGCGAGCGGCAGCGCGAGCCGCCGCCGGTCGCGTAGCTCGCCCATGTCGAACTCGCGGCGCGCCTCCAGCCCGACGACGAAGAAGAAGAACGTCATCAGGCCGGTGTTGACCCACTGGCGCAGCTCCTGCGAGAGGCCGGCGTCGCCGACCCGGACCGACACCGGCGTCCCCCACACCGTCTCGTAGGAGGACGCATGCAGGTTCGCCCACGCGAGCGCCGCGATGGTCGCGGCCAGCAGGAACACAGCACCGCCGGTCTCGGTGCGCAGGAACTCGCGCAGCGGCGTCTGGAGGTTCCGGGTCCACGCCGTCCGACCGGAGAACGGTGTGGCGGCCGCCTCGCGCTCGGTCATACCTGCATGCTCGCCCGGCTCATCCCGCGGCCGTGGCTACCGCGCTGGCCGCGTCCGCCGGCCGAGCTACCGGAGCTGGTCGTCCGGCTCGACGCGGATGCCTGGAGCCTGCTCAGGAGCGGATTCGTCGTCGTCCTCCTCGCCGGCCTGCTCCTCCTCCGGAGTGATGCCGGCATCATCGAGCACCTCGAACGGATGGCGGGCCGACGTCAGCCCGACCGCGTCGTTGACTTCCTCGACCGAGCCGCGCTTCTCCGCGGCTGCCTCGTCAACGGTCAGCTCGGCCAGCGGGTCGGCCTCCAGCCGCTCGTCGGGGATCGGCCGGCCGCTCCGCACCGACCGGCCGTAGCTGCCAGCGGCAAGCCGCGCTTCGGCCCGTTCCAGCGCGGCCCACCGTGCACGCAGGAGCTGGTTGACGGCCGTGCCGGTCTGCTCGGCGGTGCGTCGGCCGGCGTCGTCGACCTCGTCGCCCAGATCCACCGGGTCCGGCGTTTCAGAGCCGGCTACCAGCAACCGCTCGAGCCGGGCTCGCTCGTCGGCGAGCAACGCCCGTGCGTGGGCCTGGTCCATCCTGCCTCCTCGGATCCGAGTGAAGCGTTCATCTTGCGCGACCCCGGCGACCACCGCCAACGGCATCACCGTGCGGCGAACCACGCAGACGAGCGGGCTTGGACTGCTCGGAGCGGTACAGGGCCCAGCCTCCAGCAAGCAGCAGCACGCCGAACGCGAGGAAGGCGAGGTCGAACAGCAACTGGTTGTCGCCGGGCTTGACGTGAGCGCCGTGCCGATCGACCTACCCGGTCTCCGATGCGAGCACATACAGTGGAACTTCGAGATCGGTCGGGGCGTCAGCAACCCGGATTCTCGCCCTGCCTGCCCACCTTCCACCCTGCTACTGCCGGAAGCTCTTGGCGACTTGTTGGCGGCTGAAAGCCACTCACCAATTCACTGAAAGGAACCGCAGATGCCAGAACTGGTCATCGACTTCATCACCTCGCTCGATGGATACGGAGCCGCCGAGGGCTGGCCCGGCTGGTGGGGCCTGGAAGGGCCCGAGTACCTCGCCTGGTTGGCAGACCACCCGGAAGCGGACTACACCGTCCTGATGGGCGCCACCACCTATCGGGTCATGTCCGGGTTGGCCACCGACGGTGAGCCGGGTACAGATGCCCTGGCGGGCCTGTCGAAGGTCGTCTTTTCGACCACCTTGACGGAGCCGCTGGCGTGGGCGAACACCCAACTGGTCACCCAGGATCCCGTCGAGGCCGTGCGGGAGATGAAGGACAAAGCCACCAAGTCCATGCGCACCTTGGGCAGCCTCACCCTGTGCCGCTCGCTACTGAAAGCCGGTCTGGTGGACCGGTTCCGCGTGGTCGTCTTCCCTGTCATCACCGGAAGCAGCGGTCGGGACCGGATCTATGACGGGTACCCCGACGTCGCCCTCGACATGGTTGCCAGCCGCACCTTCGACGGTCGGCTGCAGCTGCTCGAGTACGTCCCCACGGTTCTGGCCGGGCCGCCCGGCACCACCAAGGCCGACGCCTAACCACACCCGCCCCTTGCGACGCCGCCAGTAGCGATTGGGTGCGGTGGGCCGCAATCAGGCCAACCTGAGAAGGCGTCGGAGCTGCGCGGCTCATGCCAACTCGACCCCTGCTATCGTGCTCGAACTGGTGTTCGAGCATCGGGAGTGGGGCCGCACTGTTCCTTCTGCGGAACCTTCACCGGCCCCTTCAGTGAGATCGAGGGCCTGTTCACGGTGCTGATCTGCATCCCCTGTCTGGAGGTCCGCCTCGCCCCGCCGGACACCCTGCTCGGCCTCCACGACCCCGGCCAGCCCCGGGAGCAGTGGGGCTGCCCGATCAAGGGCTGCGGCCGCTGGGTCCTCGGCCCCTGGGACCTGGAGGGCCACACCGCGGCCGAGCACCGGACTGGGCGGCCAGCAGGACGGGTAGCGACCGCCTGCCCGGCTGCCGACTCGCCGAGGCGGGGCGTAGGCTGGATCAGATGACGGTCGTGTTCCAGGCGTCCGACGACCGGCCGGTCTCCTCCCGCCTCGAGCACTGGCGCCACGTGGTGGACGAGACGTTCGGCCCCGCCTTCTTGCGCCCTCCTTCCCGGACCCACGTCCCCCAGCAGCTGGTGGTCGGCGTCGTCGGAGCCGTCCGGGTCAACGAGCTGCGGATCGCCTACCCGACGGCGTCGGCGGACCGCTGCCAGGCCGCGCGCACCCCGGCTGATCCGCCAGTCGGACCCTGACCCCGAGCGGTACCGGGTCGACCTCCTGGTGCGCGGGCAGCTGGTGGTCGAGCAGGCCGGCCAGGAGGCCGCCCTGGAGCCGGGCGACTTCGCCCTCGTCGACTGGTCCCGTCCCGCCCGCTGGGCCACGGCCAGCGAGCGGTCGGTCTCGCTGATGTTCCCGCGGGCGTTGCTGGCGCTACCCCACGATGAGGTCGCGCGCCTCGGCGGCGTCCGCATCTCCGGCCGCCACGGCGCCGGGGCGTTGTTCTCCTCGTTCGCCCGCCAGGTCGTCGCCCACCTGGACGACTACGGGGTGGCCGAGGGCGCCCGGGTGGGCACGACCCTGGTCGACCTGCTCACCGCGGCCCTGGCCGCCCGCCTGGACCGGGCCGGCGAGCTCCCGGCCGACACCCGGCAGGAGGCGCTGCGCCGGCGCGTGCACGCGTTCATCGAGCAGCGGCTGGCCGACCCGGCCCTGTCCCCGGCGACGATCGCCGACGCCCACCATGTCTCGGTGCGGTACCTGTACAAGCTCTTCGAGGGCCGGCACCGCGGTGTGGCCGGCTGGATCCGGGAGCGGCGGCTGGAGCGCAGCCGCCGCGACCTGCTGGACCCGGCGCTGGCCGCCCGCCCGGTGAGCGCGATCGCGGCCCGTTGGGGGCTGGTCGACCCGGCCCACTTCAGCCGGCTCTTCCGGGCGGCCTACGGCGTGCCGCCGCTCGAGTACCGCAGGATCGTGGGCGGGGCCTCCGGTCCCGGCTGAGGCGTTCCGTGCACGGATCGTCAAGCGCCGTACGCCCGGAGCCAACGACACCCAGTTCCTTCCCGGGAAGACTTGGCGCCATGCCGACGACCCCATGGGGAGGAGCCATCATGACCACGACCAGGCCGGACATGCGGGGAGCGCCAGTTCGTCCTCGGCCCGGAGCGGGTCCGGGTCACCATCCTGACCACCGGGGCTGAGACCGGCGGCCGCCACGACTTCACCGACAGCTGGCTGCCCGCGGGCTCGATGACCCCGCTGCACCTGCACACCAGGTACGAGGAGCGCATCTGGGTGGCGTCCGGCTCCCTGACCATCTGGTCCGGCCCGGACAAGGTCGTCCTCCGCTCCGGCGACTACCACCTGATCCCTACCCACGTCCCCCACACCATCCAGTCGGGGCCCGAGGACACCCACGCCCTCCACATCAGCACCCCGGCCGGGTTCGCCGAGCTGGTCGCCCGGGCGGGCACCCCGGCCCAGCTCCTGACCCCCGACACCCAGCCCGACCTCGAGCTGTTCATGACCGTGACCACCGAGCTCGGCGACGTCGTCCTCGGCCCCCCGGGGACCCTGCCGGCCGACCTCGACGACGCCAAGGAAGCGTGACCAGGCCCGCGAGCCCGGAAGGGGCCCAGCCATGACCGAACTCATCACCCCCGCGCCCCGCAGCGTGATCTCCAGCCCGGACACCCAGGCGGCCATCTGGTTCCTGGGCGCTCTGTCCCAGGTGCGCGTGAGCGGCGAGCAGACCGGCGGGGCGTTCTCGCTGGCCGAGAACGTCGCCCGGCGGGGCAACGCCAGCCCGGTCCATGTCCACGACCGCGACGACGAGACCTTCTTCGTGCTCGACGGTGAACTGCGGGTGATCGTGGGCGAGGACGACTACACCGCGGGGCCCGGCACCGTCGCGGTGCTGCCCAGGCGGCTTCGCCACGCCTATGTCGTCACCTCAGCCACCGCG
>DATLQA010000108.1:0-9125 GCA_035535495.1 Actinomycetota bacterium
CTTTGTGAAACTGTGAGTGTGGTGGAGGCGGTCCGGGAGGATCGCTGTCAGGCTCTGGCGCTGGCACTGCGGCATGACTCGTTGTGCAACTGGCGCCCTGGTGGGTTGCCTTGAGGTCTGAGCTGTCTGCCGTGGTGCCGGCGTCGGCCTGGCCCACCTCGCTGGCCTGATCAGCAGCCTGTCCAACCCGCAGGGTTGTGACCCGTCACAGTTATGCCGCGCGGTGACTTGCTCCCAGGCCGACGCCAGCTCACGGCCGTCCCCACCCAAGGAGGACCACCGCATGGCCATGCTGGCAGAGCGCGTCGACGGCGTCATCGGCGTCGACACCCACCGCGACACCCTGGCCGCCGCCGCGGTCACCAACCTCGGCGGCGTGCTGGCCCAGACCATGGCCAGCGCTGACGCGGCCGGCTACCGGCAGCTGCTGGGCTTCGCCGGCGTGCAGGTTCCTGGCCGTCGCCTGTGGGCGGTGGAAGGAGCCGGGAGCTTCGGCGCCGGCCTGGCGGCCTTCCTGGCCGGACGCGGCGAGCGGGTGGTCGAGGTGGGCAGACCCAAGCGGCCAGCCAGCCGTACACCGGCCAAGAGCGACGCGCTGGACGCGGTCCGGGCCGCCCGCGAGGCGCTGGGCCAGGACCACCTGGCCAGCCCACGGCGTCGGGGTGAGCGGGAGGCGTTGCGGGTGCTGCTTGCCACCCGGCGCAGCGCAACCACCGCTCGGGTGGCCGCTATCGGCCAGCTCAAGGCGCTGATCGTGGGCGCCCCTGAGGAGCTACGGGCCGAGCTGCGCGGCCGCAGCACCGCCAGCCAGGTCCAGCACTGCGCCAGCTTGCGGGAGCGACCAGCCAGATCGCTGGAGCATCAGGCCACCGTGCGGGCGCTGCGGGCCACCGCCCAGCGCATCCAGTTCCTGGCCGCTGAGGCCGACCAGTTGCAGACCGAGCTCACCGTGCTGGTCCGGGCGGTCGCGCCCTGGCTGCTGGAGGTCCCCGGCGTCGGCCCGCTGAGCGCCGCCCAGGTCCTGGTCAGCTGGTCGCATGCCGGACGCCTCCGCTCCGAGGCCGCCTTCGCCGCCTTGGCCGGCACCAACCCGATCCCCGCGTCTTCCGGGCAAGTGACCCGCTACCGCCTCAACCGCGGCGGCGACCGCCAGCTCAACCGCGCCCTGCACACCATCCTGCTGGTGCGCCTGCGCACCGACCCCGACACCCGCGCCTACCTGGCCCGCCGCAGCGCCCAGGGCAAGAGCCGACGCGACGCCAAGCGCTGCCTGCGCCGCGTCATCGCCCGCCAGCTGTTCCGGCTGCTCGAGCGCTACGACCAACCCGGCGTCGAAATCCTCCGGGCAGTTTGACAGCACATAGCAGCCTCAGGCTCAGGAGTATGAGCGCTTGCGAAAAGGGGCGGTAGGATCTCCCTGAGGCAGTGCTGCCCGCCCTGGACCATCCCCCGATGGCCCGGTCCCGGACAGCCTGTCCGGTGGTGCCGGGCGCCGCCCGATGGGCGTCAGGCCCGATGGCAGCCTCGCCAGGCCCCGAGCAGGGGCGAGGCGGGGCGTCCGCGAGCAGCGGACCTGGAGCGGGAGAGACTGCATGGACCAGACTGACGAGCAGGTACGGCTGCTCGCCGAGGACGGTACGCTCCTCGAGCACGGCACCTACAAGGTCGACCTCTCCGACGACCAGTTCCGCGACTTCTACCGTGACCTGGTGGTGGTCCGGCGGATCGACGTGGAAGGCACCAACCTCCAGCGCCAGGGCCACCTCGGCATCTGGGCGCCGCTGCTCGGCCAGGAGGCGGCGCAGGTCGGCAGCGCGTCGGCCCTCGGCCCGGACGACCACGTCTTCCCCTCCTACCGCGAGCACGGCGTCGCCTACTGCCGCGGCCTCGACGTCGTCAAGGTGTTCGAGCTGTTCCGCGGCGTCAGCCTGGCCGGCTGGGATCCCGCCGAGCACAACGTCGGCCTCTACACCGTGCCGATCGGCACCCAGGTGCTGCACGCCACCGGCTATGCCATCGGCGCCAAGTGGGACGGCGCCGAGCTGGCCGTGGTCGCCTACTTCGGCGACGGCGCCACCTCCGAGGGCGACACCAACGAGGCGTTCAACTTCGCGGCCGTCAACTCCGCCCCGGTGGTGTTCTTCTGCCAGAACAACCAGTGGGCGATCTCGGTGCCGCTGAGCAAGCAGATGGCGGTGCCGGTGTACCGGCGCGCGGCCGGCTTCGGCTTCCCTGGCGTGCAGGTCGACGGCAACGACGTGCTGGCGGTCTACGCGGTCACCAAGGTCGCGGCCGAGCGGGCACGGGAAGGTGGCGGCCCCACCCTGGTCGAGGCCCTCACCTACCGGCTCGGGGCGCACACCACCACCGACGACCCGACCCGCTACCGCACCAAGGACGAGCTGGAGATGTGGACGTCCAGGGAGCCGGTCGGGCGCTACAAGGCGTTCCTGGAGAAGGCCGGGCTCTGGTCCGAAGACCTGGAGCAGGAGGTCCAGGCGGAGGCCGACCGGGTCGCCGCCCGCATCCGCACGGCGGTGGAGGAGATGCCCGACCCGCCAATGGCCGACCTGGTCCAGCACGTCTACGCGGACCCCCCGGCGACGCTCATGCGGCAGTGGCGGCGGCTCGAGGAGTTCGAGGCGCAGTTCGCGGTTGAGGAGGCCTAGATGGCGCAGATCACGATGGCCAAGGCGCTGAACACCGCCCTGCGCGACGCCATGGAGGCCGACGACCGGGTGGTGCTGCTCGGCGAGGACGTCGGCACCAACGGCGGCGTCTTCCGCGTCACCGACGGCCTGCAGAAGGACTTCGGCGAGCACCGGGTGATGGACACCCCGCTGGCCGAGTCCGGCATCATGGGCATCTCGATCGGGCTCGCCCTGCGCGGCTACCGGCCGGTCCCGGAGATGCAGTTCGACGGCTTCAGCTACCCCGCGCTCGACCAGATCATCAGCCACCTCGCCAAGTACCGGAACCGCTCGAAGAGCACCGCCCCGATGCCGGTGGTGGTGCGCATCCCGTACGGCGGCGGCATCGGCGCGGTCGAGCACCACTCCGAGAGCCCCGAGGCGCTCTACGCCCACACCGGCGGCCTCAAGGTGGTCACCCCGGCCACGCCGGCCGACGCCTACTCCCTGCTGCGCCAGTCGATCGAGAGCGACGACCCGGTGATCTTCCTGGAGCCGAAGCGCCGCTACTGGCTGAAGCAGGAGCTCGACCTGCCGGTCACCACCGAGCCGCTCGGCACCGCCAGGATCCTGCGGGAGGGTGGCGACTGCACCGTGGTGGCCTACGGCCCGATGGTCAAGGTCGCCCTGGACGCGGCGGAGGCGGCCGCGGAAGAGGGCATCGGCTCGCTGGAGGTGATCGACCTCCGCACCCTGGTCCCGCTGGACGAGGAGGCGCTGATCGCCTCGGTCTCCAGGACCGGCCACATGGTGGTCGTGCACGAAGCGCCCGAGTTCCTCGGCATGGGCGCCGAGATCGCCGCCAGGGTCACCGAGGCCGCCTTCTTCCACCTCGAGGCGCCGGTGCTCCGCTGCACCGGCCTGGACACCCCGTACCCGCCGGCCAGGCTCGAAGAGATCTACCTCCCGAGCGTGGACCGTGTCCTCTGGACGGTGCAGCGGTCCCTCGACTTCTGACAGGAGGCCTCGGTGCCCGAGCGCGAGTTCAAGCTCCCCGACCTCGGGGAGGGCCTGACCGACGGTGAAGTGGTGCGCTGGCTCGTCGGAGAGGGCGACACCATCACCCTGAACCAACCGATCGTCGAGGTCGAGACGGCCAAGGCGGTGGTCGAGATCCCCGCCCCCTACGCGGGCCGGGTCACCAAGCTGCACGCCGCCGAGGGCGCCAGCCTCGACGTGGGCGCCCCGCTGCTCAGCGTCGACACCGACGGTGGGGCGGGGGCCGGCGCCGGCGCCGCCGCGGGAGAGCCAGGCATCGACGGGTTCCCCGGCGCCGCCGAGGAGGAGCCGGCCTCGCAGGCGACCCTGGTCGGGCCCGGCGAGCGCAAGCAGGTCCGGCGCCGCAAGGCGGCCGCGCCGGCGGCCCGTGGCGGGCCGGACGCGGCGGGCAACGGCCAGCAGCCGGCCGCCCGGCCGATGGCCACCCCGCCGGTGCGCAAGTACGCCAAGGAGCACGGCGTCGACCTGGCCATGCTGAGCGGCACCGGCAAGGGCGGGCGGATCACCCACGACGACGTCGACCAGGCGCTGGAGCCGGCGGCGGCCGCCGCGCCCGCGGTGGCGCCCCGCGAGCGGGGCGAGGAGCGCATCGCCGTACGGGGCACCCGCAAGCTGACCGCCGCCGCCATGGTCGCCTCGGCCTTCTCGATCCCGCACGTGACCGAGTTCCTCACCGTCGACGCCACCGCCCTGATGGCGCTCCGCGCCCGCCTCAAGGCGCTGCCGCAGGCCGAGGAGGTGCGGCTCACGCCCCTGGCGATCGTGGCCAAGGCCGTCTGCGTGGCCGTGCGGCAGTTCCCGATGATGAACTCGGCCTGGGACGAGCAGGCCGGCGAGATCGTGGTCAAGCACTACGTCAACCTCGGCATCGCCACCGACACCAGCACCGGGCTGCTGGTGCCGAACCTCAAGGACGCCGACACCCTCGGGATCCTCGACCTGGCCCGCGAGCTGACCCGCGTGACCGAGCTGGCGCGGGACCGCAAGGTCGCTCCCGCCGATCTCGCCGGCGGCACCATCACCGTCACCAACGTGGGCGGCTTTGGTGTGGAGACCGGCACGCCGATCATCAACAAGCCGGAGTGCGCCATCGTAGCCACCGGGCTGATCGCGCCGCGGCCGTGGGTGGTCGACGGTGAGCTGGCGGTCCGCCAGCTCATGACCACCTCGGTCTCGTTCGATCACCGCATCGTGGACGGCGCCTACGCCGCCCGGTTCCTCGCGCACCTGCGGGACCTGCTCGAGGATCCGGGACTGCTGGCCGCCTTCTAGCCCTGGCGCGCGCCCGGTCCGGATCTCGATCCGGTGAACGGCGGGGCGGAGGGTTGTGTGTTGTCGGTCCCTGGCGGTTACGCTTGACAGGCCGATAAGGAGGGTCTGCGATGACCGACGCGGCGCGCCGGGCGGTGATCGGGATCGTCGTGCTGGCCGTGGTGGCGGCCGGCACAGCCTGGGTCACCGCGCTGCACAGCGACCGGACGCTGGCGCTGGCGGCCGCGCGGCACGGTGAGGGCGCCTTCGCCGCCGCCGGCTCGAACGGCCCCGCCGGGTTCGGCGGGCAGATGCTGGTCTGGGCGTTCGGCGGCTTCTCCACCGACGAGGTCAAGCGCGTCCGGGACTCCTCCATGGTGGCGGCGATCGTGGCCGTGCGCACCGGCCGGCTGGCGGCCGCCAGCGGCATGGCCGGGTACCCGCTCGTCCCGGTGGAGGCCATCGCGGTCACCGACGACGCCTACGCCGCCGCGGTCGGCAAGGCCGCCGGCCACCTGGCCGGCCAGCTCCGCAAGGGCGTGGTGCTGTCCGAGACCGCCGCCCGGCTGCGCCGGCTGCGGGTGGGGACCGAGCTACGGCTGGCAGGCGGGCGCCGGGCCGAGGTGACCGGCGTGGTGGCCGACTGGGTCCTCGGCGGCTACGAGGCCGCCACCAGCCGCGAACGCGGCCGCAGCTACAACCTGCAGCGCGCCACCTACCTGCTGGTCCGCCCGCGGGGTGCGCGGGCGGCCTTCGAGGCCGACCTGCGCCGGCTGCTGCCAGGGCGGACCCTGCGCTTCCGCACGCCGGGGGAGCGCCCCTTCCTGCGCGCCGGCGACGACGTGCTGCCGCTGGCCCTGGTCAAGCAGCGCTTCGGCGAGTTCCGCACCCGCAGCGTGCTGCGCCCGCAGCCCGACCCGCGCTGGATGAAAGCGCACCTGGCCACCGCCACGGTCCCGATACTCGGCCGGGTCCGCTGCCACCGGCTGGTCCTGCCGGCGCTCTCCGCGGCCATGGCCGAGCTGCACCGCGACCGGCTCGACGGGCTGATCGACGTGGCCGACTTCCGGCGGAACGGCGGCTGCTTCTCGGTCCGGGCGCGCCCAGGGGACAGCGTCCCCTCGCGGCACCTGTGGGGCATCGCCGTCGACCTGAACTCGTCGAGCAACCCCGGCGGCCAGATCCCGACCATGGACCGGCGCGTCGTCCAGGTCATGCAGCGTCACGGCTTCGCCTGGGGCGGCCGGTTCCTCCGTCCCGACGGCGGCCACTTCGAATGGGTGGGCGCCAGGGCCTGAGCCCGCTCAGACCGGCTCGGGCGTGCCGTCGGGCTCGGGCGTGCCGTCGGGCTCAGGCGGCTCCTCGGGCAGCTCCACCGGTGGCTGGCTGGCCGGCGGCGCGACCGGGATCCGCGCGGCCTCGGCGGCTTCGAAGACCGCCATCGACGGGTCGGACGGCTCGCAGAACACCGCCAGGCTGGCGGTGTAGCCGTGCACGAAGTTGCGCTTGCCGACCGGGCCGAGCTCGCCCTGGGCGAAGAAGCCGGCCAGGGGCACGTCACCGGTGGCCCTGGCGACCTGGCCGGCGTCGTGGTCGGGCTGGCCGAAGAAGCGGCGGCCGCGGCCGTTGCAGGAGAACAGCAGCACCCCTCTCGGGTTCCAGTCGGGCACCGGGTCGAGCAGGACCCGAAGGTCCTCGTCGGCCGCGTCGGCGTCCCGGACGTGGAACTGCAGGGTCTGGCCGAGCTCGACGGCGTCGCCCACGGCGATCGCGCCGGTGTCCGGGTCGGCGCCGACCAGCCCACGGATCAGGAAGTCGCCACGGCCGAACTCGGCCTTGTGCTCGTCGATCACCTGGCCGACGTGCAGGCCGCCCCTGGCGAGCACCTGCTCCTTCGGGGTGAGCTTGGAGACCAGCTGCCGCAGCCGCTCCACCGCCGGCTGGCCGCCGAGCTCCTCGACGACGTTGCCGTCGCCCCTGGTGACCGCATAGGGCGAGCCGATCGGACGGCAGCCCTGGCTGACCACGGTCCGCACCTCCACCGGGCCGTCCAGGGCGACGCCGACCGCGCCGGCCTGCAACGCGTCGGTGCGGAGCAGCAGCCGGTTCTGGCCGGGCTCCTCGCCGCCCGAGGCCATGCCGCCGATCACCGGGAGACCGGGCTGCTCCTCGTTGAGCCGCTCGAGGAAGCGGTCGGTGGGGAAGGAGAACCCGTCGGCCAGCAGGACCACGGTCGACCGCACGTCCGGGTCGAAGTTGGGCCAGCCGGTGACGCCGTAGCCGTCGGAGACCTGCACGACCTGCAGGGCGAACGGCCGCACCTCGACGCCGGGCAGCCTCGCGACCCACACCGACAGGCCGGGAACGCCCTCCAGCTCGCGGCGGCCGCCGATCACCGCCTGGGCGGTGCAGCCGACGATGTTCGACGTGCCGAGGCGTTCGCTCAGGCTGAGCGCGATCCCGGAGGCGGCCGGGGCGTGCTCCATGGAGAAGAAGCAGACGACCAGGTCGGGCGTGCCGCCGAGCCGCTCGAGCAGCGGCGGCACGACCTCGTCGACGGCATCGGTATGGTCGAGCGCGGTGGACGCCGCGGCGCCGAATTCCAGCATGGCAACTCGTCCTCGATGAGTGAGTGGCCAGTCTACCCGCGCGCTTCTGCCTCTGAGATCGGCTCGTCCGGGTCGAGGATCTCGTAGGGGGTGTGGAAGCCGTCCCACAGCCGCTGGCGCCACACGCCCAGGTTGCGGATGATCAGGACCAAGCCGGCGAGCAGGTAGGCGGCGGCGACGGCGATCAACTCCACCCCGTGGGCCGACGCGGGCACCAGCGCTCCGATCAGGAACTGCGCCCAGAACAGTCCGAACAGCGCCAGCGCCTCCCGCACGGACAGCTCGAGGTTGACCAGGACGGCCAGGGCGAACACCGTCTGGGCGGCGGTCAGCAGCACCTCCTGGCGCGGCAGGTCGTCCATGGGCAGGCCGCCGAGGCTGCCCGACGCCACCGCGAACACCACCGGCAGCGTGCCCACCAGCAGCGTCCACTGGTTCACCTTGGAGGACACCAGCGTGGTGAGCGCCGCGTCGGTCTTCAGCCGCCAGGCGAACAAGCCCGCCACCAGCAGCTCCGGCGCCTCCGAGGCGAGCGGCGCGACCCACTGCACCAGCACGAACTCGCTCACGCCGAACTGCGCGCCGGTCTCCTTGAGCGACTCGGCGAAATGCTCCGCCACCAGCAGGATCACGGTGGCGGCCAGCAGGAACAGGCCGCCGACCGCGCGGCGGCGTGCCGTCCGCGGCAGGCCGCCGAGCCAGGCGGCCGGTCCGATCAGGTCCGGCTCCTCGGCCGGAGCGCGCGAGATGCGCACCACGTAGGCCACGAAGATGGCCACCAGCACGGCCGCGTCGATCAGGCTCACCGACTGCTTGAGCGGCAGGGTGAGGGAGTAGGCGCAGGCCAGCGCCAGGTAGCCCAGCTCGACCGACTTGCTCCGGCCGAGCACGATGCCCTGACGCCGCTCGCCGCGGCTGCGCCAGCGCCACCATGCGACCAGCACCACCAGGGCCCAGCCGACCCCGATCAAGAGCCGGTTCGCGCCGGTCATGTTGGCCAGCACGAGCGTGCAGTTGTCCTCGCCCGCCGCCCCCGGTGGCCGGCACGACGCCCCGTAGCGCTCCACGTCGTTGCCGCCCTTCCAGGCGAACACGAACCCAACCGCGTACTCGGGGAGCACCGCGACCAGCGCCAGGGCGCCGATCGCCAGGCTGGCGGAGACGTCGATCTGCGCCGCCTCGGCCGCCCAGGCGAGCAGGAACGCCGCCCCGACCACGGCGAGGCCGTACAGCAGCGCCTGCACCGCCGGCGCGGGCTCGGGCCCGTCCAGGTGCAGCAGTTCGGACAGGCCGAGCAGGCTGCCAGGAGCGGTGAGCGCGATGGCGGAGAACAGATGCCCGGGTCGGGCGGAACGAGGCGATTGCTCCTCAGCGGGCATGGGACCTCCGGCTCACGAGCAGCGCCGACGGAGCGCCGGCCCTGGCCGGCCGGTTCCCACGCCCGGTGCCCGAAGGCACCAGGCCGCCGTGGCGCTGCGGCGGTCGAAGGTCTCGTCCACCGCCGGGGGGGCGGGTGAGCGGCCGGGCGGGTGGTGGCACCCACCGTCCTGACGGCCGGCTCCTGAGGCGGCGTGCC
>DATLQA010000109.1:0-34885 GCA_035535495.1 Actinomycetota bacterium
ACTCCTCGACGCTGATGACCACGGCGACGTCCTCACCATGGCGGGTCACCACCTGCGGTCCCTTGCTCCGCGCCTGCCGAACGAGTTCACTGAAGCGCTGCTTGGCCTCTTGGAGCTGCCAGCGCATCCTCCACCTCACACCGTACTCAGTCTAGTCTGTCTAGACAGTATACGCGCTTCCGCGTCAGGCCCGTTCGAACACCGGCTTGAGGGCGAAGTAGACGTCGCGGTAGCGGCGGTAGGCGTCCGTGTAGGCCTGGTGGCGCTCCGGGTCGGGCTGCTGCTCCTCGGGCTGGTAGGCGACGAACGCACCGACGCCGTCGGCCACGCTCGCGTGGACCCCGGCGCCGACCGCGGCCAGGATCGCGGCCCCGGTGGCGGTGGTCTCCACGCTCGTCGGCACGCGAACCGGGAGGCCGGTCACGTCCGCCTTGATCTGCCGCCACAGCGCGCCCTTGGCGCCGCCGCCCACGATCGTCAGGCGGCGGACCTCCAGCCCGGCGCCCCGCATGGCCTCGAGGATGTCCCGCAACGCGTAGGCGCTCCCCTCCAGGAGCGCCCGGGTCAGGTGCGCTCTGGTGTGTGCCAGGGTCAGCCCGTAGAAGACGCCTCTGGCGGCGCCGTTCCACTCCGGCGCCATCGCGCCTTGCATGCACGGCAGGTAGACCAGGCCCTCGGCGCCTGGCGGCACGCCGGCCGCCTGGCCGGTCATCAGGTCGTAGGCGTCGCCGTCCCCGCGTGCCTCCGCGTCCCGCTCCTGCGGCCCGAACTGGTCCCGCCACCAGCGCAGGTTCCCGCCGGAGACGAACCCGGGGTTCTCCAGGAGCCAGACGTCGGGGTCGGCGTGCGGGTGGCACTCGACCAGCATGGTGGGGTCGTCGCGCGGCTCGGCGGAGGCCGCGCACACCGGCTCCGCGGTGCCGACCACGTCGCAGACCTCCCCGGGCGCGAACACGCCGGCGCCGAGGGTGGCCGCCATCTCGTCGCCGCACCCCACCACCACGACCGTCTCCGGGGACAGGCCGGTTGCCTCGGCGAACGCCGCGGTGACGCGGCCGACCGGCTGGGTACCGGCGGCGAGTTCGGGCAGCAGCGCCTGGTCGATGCCGACCGCGTCGAGGACGGGAGCGGACCACTGCCGCGTGCGCGGGTCGAGCAGGGCGAGCGAAGAGGCGTTGGAGTAGTCGACCGCGAGCACGCCGGCCGCGTGGCGGAGCACGTAGGAGCCGGGGGGCATGATGCTGGCCGCCGCCGCGTAGAGGTCGGGCTGCTCGTCGCGGACCCACAGCGCCTTGAACACCGCGTGCGAGGAGTCCAGGTTGGCGCCCACGTGCCGGTAGAAGTCCGCCCGTGAGATCCGGCCGGCCAGCGCGGCCGCCTGTGCCTCGGCCCGCCGGTCCATCCAGATCATGGCCGGGCGGAGGGCGCGGCCCTGCCGGTCGCAGAGGACCATCCCGTCGAGCTGTGACCCGAACGACAGGCCCTTCACCGCCGACGGTCCCTCCGGCAGGTCGCGCACCAGCTTGCCGATGGCGGCGTGCAGCGCCTCGGTCCACAGGCGCGGATCCTGCTCGGCCCAGCCGGGATGGGGGAAGGCGACGTCGTAGGGCTCGTAGGCCGAGGCCGCCAGCGTCCCGTCGGCCGCGTAGAGGGCGGCGTTGGTCCCCTGGCTGCCCACGTCGCAGCCGATCACGTAGGGCCCGGTCAAGGCAGGATGACCATCTTCAGGCCGGCGCCCGAGCGGATCGTCTCGAACGCCTGGCCGATCCCGTCCAGTGGAAACCGGTGGGTGACCACGGCGGCGAGCTCCTCACGCCGGCGGTTGAGGTAGTCCATGGTGATCAGGTACTGGCGTGGGGTGGCACCGTAGGCGCCGAGGATGGCGAGTTCCTTGTAGTGGAGCTGGTTCATGTCGAGCGGGCTGACCGGGTCGTGCTTCGGCAGGCCGGCGAAGTACACGACCCGGGCGCGCTTGGCCGCCATCTCCAGCGCCGCCTGCTGGGCCTGCTTGGAGGGCGCCGCCACGCTGATCCGCGCGGCCCCCGCTCCGCCCGTGCGGCTCATCACCTCGGCCACGCCGTTGTCCTCGCCGGCGACCCAGAAGTCGTCGACGAAGCCGCCGACCACGCTCAGCGCGATGTCCAGCCGGTCGCGGTTCACGTCGCAGAGGAACACCCTGCCGGCGCCCCGGTCACGCGCCATCACCGACTGCCAGCAGCCGATCGGGCCGGAGCCGATGATCACCACGGTGTCGCCGAGGTCGACGTCGAGCACCTCGATCCCGTTGAGGGCGCAGGCGAACGGGTCCACCACCGTCGCCAGGTCCGAGGGCAGGTCGTGCGGGAGCGGGATGAGGTTCTTGACCGCGATCGGCGGCACCGCCGCCAGCTCGGCGTACGCGCCAGGGAACGGGTCGTAGCCGTACAGCAGGTGATGCTCGCAGAGGTTCTGGGCCCCGTCGCTGCACTGCCGGCACACCCCGCAGGTGAGGATGGAGCCGAGGAAGACGCGGTCGCCCTCCTTCACCCCCGGAGGGAGCGAGGCCTCGGAGCCGACGCGCTCGAGGACCCCGACCGGCTCGTGCCCGAGGACCCACGGGGTGGGAGCGCGCGGGTCACCGTTGAAGAACGTCCTCGCGTCGGTGCCGCAGATGCCGCACGCCTGCACCCGGAGGATCCCGCCACGGGGATCCAGGACCGGCTCGTCGGCCTCGCGGACCTCGACCGCGTTGCGGTCGGTCATGAACGCCGCCCTCATGACGCCGCCGCCGCGCTGGTCTTCTCCCGCAGCTCCTCGACCGCCGCGTCGGCGCTCCACCGTTCCCGGATCACCCGGGACAGGGCGCGGGTGATCGCCTCGGGCGACCGGTGCATGAAGATGTTCCGCCCCACCGAGCAGCCGATGGCGCCCGCCGCCACGGCCCGCTCCATCCGGCGGAGCAGCTCCGGGTCGTCCAGGCGGGAGCCGCCGGCCAGCACCACCGGGATGCCGCCGGCCGCCTCGACCAGGCGGCCGAACGAGTCCTCGTCACCGGGCCAGTTGGTCTTGACGATGTCGGCGCCGAGCTCGGCGCAGAGCCGCACGTTGCGGCGGAGATACTCGAAGCCGTACTGCTCGGCCAGGTCCTCGACCAGGGCGTAGGTGGTCGGGAACTCCGCCTCGGCGATCAGGGGCATGCCGAGCGCCGCGCACTCCCTGCCGACGCCGGCCAGGGTGCGGATCATGCCCGGTTCCGAGTCCCCGCCGAGCGCCGTGAACAGCACGACCGCGTCGGCGCCGAGGCGCACGGCCTCCTCCACCTGGGCGACCTGGACCACCTCCGGCTGCGCCTCCGCCGGCATCGCCGACGCCGAGAGCAGCAGCGCGAGCGAGGTCGCCGGCGAGAACGCCGGCGCCGCGATCCGGATCATGCCCTTGGACATCATGATCACGTTGGCCCCGCCGGCCACCGCCTCGGCGGTCCGGCCGGCGATGTCGGCCAGCGGCTCGAGGAAGGTCGGCGACGTCATGCCGTGGTCGAGGGCGCAGATCACCGAGACCCCGGCCGGATCGATCACCCGCTTGAGACGCATCGACGTTCCGACCTGTGCGGTCACGCGAACCTCCTTCCTGGACCCCGCCGGACCACCGAGAAGTCGAAGGCGTCCGCGAGATGGAACTCATGGGAGGAGAGCACCGCGGCGCCGTCCTCCGAGTAGTCCACCTGCCAGAGGTAGAGGAGGAGCTCGCCGCGCGAGACCCGCAGCCGGTCGGCGACGGAGCGGTCGGCCCGCACCGGCCGGAACCGCGCCACGCCGTGGTGGATGACGATGTCGAGGTCGCGCTCGAGCACCTCGTAGATCGACTCAGCGAGCATCCGCTCGACGACCTCGGCGCGGCCGGCGACCAGTCTGGCCGGCAGGACGTCACGGGATACCACCACGGGCCGGTCCTCCGCCGTGCGGACCCGCTCGACGACCAGCACGTCCTGGCCGGGCTCCAGTTCCAGGCGGATCGCCTCCGCGGCGGAGGCCGCCTCGACCCAGTGCCGCGCCCGCGCGATGCCGGCCCGCATCCCGGCGGCGCTGATCGCCTGGGTGACGCCGAAGTTCACGTCAAGGCTGTTGGCCATGCGGGGACGCTCGGCGACGTAGGTCCCCGAGCCCTGCCGCCGCCGCAGCAGCCCTTCGTCCTCCAGGGCGCGGAGCGCCTCGCGGAGGGTGGCCCGGGAGACTCCGAACTCCGACGCGAGGTCAGGCTCGGAAGGGAGACGGCCCCCCGCGGGGAACCGCTCCTCATCGATCCGCTTCCTGAGCTCGTCCTGCACCGAAACCGAGCGCAGTCGCGGCCGAACCCTCGCGCCCCGCTGTGCAGTCTCCATCCCGCAATGAGTATATGTCAGACAACTCCAGGAGGGTCAAGGCAAGGAAGGCGTGGCCAAGCACGGACACCGCAGGCTGAGACGGTAGGTGGGACGCACGGTCATGGCTTGACTCGCTCATGGCGCCCCCCTACGATGCCGGCAGCGTCCACGCATGTCAGACAAATTCTTCGTTGGAGCGAGGGAGACAAGGGGGTGGCGCCGGTGGCTCAGGAGCGCCGCAGGGTCGGATCGGTGAGCTACGAGGAAGCCGGGGACCAGTACTTCGGCCAGCGGCGGCTCAGGCGGCACGCGGCCTTCTGGTCGCTGTGGTCGCTCGGCGTCGCGGCGGTCATCTCCGGCGACTTCTACGGGTGGAACCTCGGGCTCGACGCCGGCGGCTTCGGGGGGCTGCTGATCGCGACGATCTTCATCGCGATCATGTACTACGGCCTGTGCTTCAGCATCGCCGAGATGTCGCCCGCCCTGCCACACACCGGCGGCGCCTACTCGTTCGCCCGGTCGGCGATGGGACCGTGGGGTGGGTTCATCACCGGGCTCGCCGAGAACATGGAGTACGTGATCACCCCGGCGGTGGTGGTCAGCACCATGGGCTTCCTGATGCACGACATCGTGGCGGGGCTCTTCAACATCGCCGGCGCGCCGTTCTGGAACAGCCCGGTGACCTGGTGGGCGGTCTTCTACGTGGTGTTCGTGCTGATCAACATCGTGGGGATCGAGGCCACGATGCGGTTCACCGTGGTGATCAACATCCTGGCGCTCGGCATCCTGGCCTTCTTCTTCATCTCGGTGATCGCCTCCGGGAAGTTCGACGCCAGCCTGTGGACGAACATCAAGCCCGACGCCGGAGGGTCGAGCTTCCTGCCGCACGGGATCGGCGGGATCTTCCCGGCGATCCCGTTCGCGATCTGGTTCTACCTGGCGATCGAGGAGTTACCGCTGGCCGCGGAGGAGTCCCACGACCCCGCGCGCGACGTGCCACGGGCGACGCTCTGGGGCCTGACCACGCTGGTCGTCACCGGCGCCCTGACCCTGTTCCTCAACACCGGCGTCGACGGGGGCGCCGCGAGCATCGGGGTCTCGGCCACGCCGCTGTTCGACGGGTTCAAGGGGGTGTTCGGCGACGGGACCGCGGCCGAGCTGCTCGCGCTGATCGGCTTGGTGGGATTGATCGCGAGCTTCTTCACGATCATCTACGCCTACGGCCGCAACACCTTCTCGCTGTCACGGGCCGGCTACTTCCCGAAGTGGCTGTCGGTCACGCACGGCACGCGCCACACGCCCCACCGTGCGCTGATCGCCGGCGCGGTCGTCGGCTACGCGCTGGCTGTGCTCATCTACCAGCTGGGCAAGAGCAGCGGCCAGCTCGCCGGACAGATCGTCGGCGCGCTGCTGTACATGGCGGTGTTCGGCGCGGTCATCTCGTACTTCATGCAGTGCCTGTCGTTCATCATGCTCCGCCGCAAGCTGCCGAACATCCGCCGCCCGTACCGCAGCCCGGTCAACCAGTGGGGAGCGGGGATCGCCGGCGCCATCGCGCTCATCTCCCTGATCTCGCTGTACTCGAACGAGGACTACCGGCCCGGCGTGTACGGCACGCTGATCTACTTCGTCCTCGGCGTCCTCTATTTCGCGATCGCCGGGCGGCACCGCCTGGTGCTCTCCCCCGAGGAGGAGTTCGCCCTCACCAGTGGCGAGCACGGCCACCCCGCGACGGAGGGCTACGGCACCACCCACGTCACCGACATCGAGGCTGGGGAGTCGGTGACCAAGGAGACCACCAGCTGAAACAGTTGTTCCTGCTCGTACCTCTCACCCGGCCGGCGGCGTGGTCATCCCGCCGGCCGGGTGCGGTACGATGCGGTGCTGGACGAGGTCGAGGAAACCGGGAGGTGAGGCCGCCATGAGTAGCAGCCAACCTCCGAGTCCCTGCTGACGCCCGCTCGAGCTCTGGCGTCGTCTGGCAGGGCGCGCCTTCGCGGCGACCACCCGGCCTGAGATGCCTCCGCATCCGGTTTCTCGACGTGATCCGCGTCCTCGTCCAGGAGGTTCCTCATGGCCGACCGCCTCTCCCGTGTCCTGCCGCCGTACCGCCGCGCGTCGCGCGACCCGAACGGCGGTGAGCGGACGCCGGCTCCCGAGGTGTCGATGGAGCCGCGGGCCACCCCCGACGCGCCGCCGGTGGAGCAGAGCGTGGTCGCCGCCGGCGTCTACCGGGAGGGACGGCGCGTGGCCAGCCCGTCGACCGTGGCGGAGGCATCGCGGTGGCTGCGGGAGCAGCCGGGCGCGATGGCCTGGATCGGGCTGTACCGGCCGGCCGAGACCCAGCTGCTGGCCGTCGCCGAGGAGTTCAAGCTGCACGAGCTGGCGGTGGAGGACGCGATCGTCGCCCACCAGCGGCCCAAGTTGGAGCGCTACGGCGACACCCTGTTCGTGGTGCTGCGCTCCGCCCGCTACCTGGACGACGTCGAGGAGGTCGAGTTCGGCGAGATCCACCTCTTCGTCGGCGCGAACTTCGTGCTGACCGTGCGCCACAGCCAGGCCCCCGACCTGGCGGCGGTCCGCCGCCGCATGGAGGACGACCCCGAGCTGCTGAGCCTCGGTCCCGAAGCGGTGCTGTACGCCATCCTGGACAGCGTGGTCGACGGCTACGCCCCGGTGGTCGCCGGGCTCCAGAACGACATCGACGAGATCGAGACCCAGGTCTTCAGCGGCGACCCCAAGGTGTCACGGCGCATCTACGAGCTGTCGGGCGAGGTGATCGAGTTCCAGCGCGCCACCCGTCCCCTGCTGGGGATGCTGGAAGGGCTGATGGCCGGGTTCGACAAGTACGACACCGACCAGGAGCTCCGGCGCTACCTGCGCGACGTCGCGGACCACGCCACCACCGTGGCCGAGCGGGTCGACGGCTTCCGGCAGATGCTCACCGACATCCTCGCCGTCAACGCCACCCTCGTCAGCCAGGCGCAGAACGAGGAGATCAAGCGGCTGAGCGAGGCCGGCTTCGCCCAGAACGAAGAGGTCAAGCGGGTCTCCGCCTGGGCCGCCATCCTGTTCGCCCCGACCGTGATCGGCACCGTCTACGGGATGAATTTCGAGCACATGCCGGAGCTGCACTGGGTCTTCGGCTACCCGTTCGCCCTCTCCTTGATGCTGCTGGTCAGCGGGTCCCTGTACCTGGTGTTCAAGGGCCGCGGCTGGCTGTAGACCGCCTCGGGCGGCAACCGCCGGCGGCATTGGCCGGCGGATTACCGATACGTTAGCGGCGGCTTCGAAAGTGGCGGCATGCGGCCGTCTCCCCCAAGGCACTTGGCGCAGCGCAGAAGCCGGCTGGACTTGGCCAGGAACCGGCATCTGGTGCTGCAGTCGAGCAGCCTCCTCGCCGTCGTCCTCCTGGTGACGGTGATCCTCGCCAACCTCTCCGGCAGCCCAGGGTCTGGTGCGGCGTCCGAGGGCCTGTCGGCCGGCACCGAGCCACCGGCCGCCACGACCGGGTCCGGCAACCCGGTCCGCAACTGGAGCTTCGAGCAGGACCTCAACGGCTGTGAGGTCATCGGGAAGGCCGACGACGACGCCGTGCCGCAGGGACGCACCTCGGGGGCGTGCGCCTCGGTCCGCGCCCGGCAGCCGGGCCGGGTCGGGCTGGCCCAGGCCGCGGTGGTCCCCGGCGCCGGCAAGGGCCGCCGCTTTGTCGCCAAGGCCTGGGTGCGCTCCACCGCACCCGGCCTGAAGGTCACGCTGCGGCTGGTCGGCACCGGCGCCAAGCCGGAGAGCTCGCAGGCGACCGTCACCACCGTGCCCGGCCTGGCCTGGCGGTCGCTGATCGTCGACCACCGAGTGACGACCGGCAGGACCGACCTCGGGGTGGAGATCACCGCCGACGGCGTGCCCGCCGGTGACGCGCTGCTGGTCGACGAGGTCACCGTCAGGCAGGGATGAGGCAGGTGGAGCTCCCGACCGGGCGTTACTGGGACGTTAGGCCCGTTCCTAGAGTGCAGGGCATGCCCGAGACCACACCGAAGCACCTGACCAGGGAGCGAGGGTCCTCCGTGCTCTCCCACGACCCGGTGCTGGTGGTCGAGTCGGCGATCGCCGTCCTTGCGATCGTGCTGGCGATGACCATGGTGCTGGCGGCGGTCCCCGACGGGCAGGGGACCGGCAAGCCGCCGGGCGGCGGGATCGCGGGCGTCGACCGGTCCGCCGACGTCGCCGGCACGCCGGCGGGCAGCCAGCCGGCGCCGACCTTCGGCGCCGCGCCGGAGGCCACGCGTGGCGCGCCACCGGCCGCGACCACCGGGTTCGGCAACCCGGTCCGCAACTGGAGCTTCGAGCAGGACCTCAACGGCTGGGAGGTCATCGGGAAGGCCGACGACGACGCCGTGCCGCAGGGACGCACCTCGGGGGCGTGCGCCTCCGTCCGCGCCCGGCAGCCGGGCCGGGTCGGGCTGCTCCAGACCGGCGTGGTCCCCGGCGCCGAGGCGGGCCGCCGCTACGTCGCCAAGGCCTGGGTGCGCTCCACCGCACCCGGCCTGAAGGTCACGCTGCGGCTGGTCGGCACCGGCGCCAAGCCGGAGAGCTCGCAGGCGACCGTCACCACCGTGCCCGGCCTGGCGTGGCGGTCGCTGATCGTGGGCCACACCGTGACCGGCAGGACCGATCTCGGGGTGGAGATCACCGCCGACGGCGTGCCCGCCGGTGACGCGCTGCTGGTCGACGAGGTCACCGTCAGGCAGGGATGATCAAGGCAGAGGAGCGATCGGGCATGGGGTTGCACGGTACCGAGGAACGCGAGCTGAACCTGCTCATGGAGGCACCCGACCGGCGGGTCGGGCGGCGCGGCTTCCTGCGGACCACCGCCCTGCTCGGGGCGGCCGGGGTGGCCGGCTACGCCGGCGGGACGGTGGCCGGCCTCGGCGCCAAGAACGGTGGCGGCGGCGAGCCGCCGCTGCCGGGCAACCGCCGCGACGAGCGGCTGCTGAACATCTACAACTGGTCCGACTACATCGACGACCAGACCATCCCCGCGTACCAGGCGCACGCCAACATCCGCGTCAACTACGACGTCTTCTCCTCCAACGAGGACCTGCTGACCAAGATGCGCTCCGGTCCCACCCAGTACGACATCATCGTGCCGACCAACAACTTCATCCCCACCTACCGGAGCATCGGCCTGATCGAGCCGCTGCACCAGGACCTCATCCCCAACCTCGTCAATCTCGACAAGGAGTTCGTCGAGACCGACTACGACCCTGGCAACCGCTACACGATCCCGTGGCAGTGGGGGACCACCGGGGTGGGCTACAACCGGCGGCGCGTGCCTGGCGGCAAGGTCGACTCCTGGGCGGCCGTGTTCAAGCCGCCCAGCCGCATGCGCGGCCACGTCTCCCTGCTCCGCGAGGTCACCGACCTGATCGCCTGCGCGCTCATCTACCTCGGCCGCAACCCCAACTCGACCAGCACCGCCGACCTCAACGAGGTGGTGAAGCTGGTGCGCTCGGTCAGGCCGGTGCTCAAGAAATTCACCACCGACACCTACATCGACGAGCTGGCCGCCGGGGAGACCTGGGTCGCCCAGGGATGGAGCGGTGACATGTTCCAGGCCCAGGAGCAGAACCAGGACGTGAGCTACGCCATCCCCAAGGAGGGCTCGCTGCGGTTCGTGGACGTGATGTGCGTCCCCAAGGGCGCGCCGCATCCCGGCAACGCCGCCCGCTTCATGAACTACGTGCTCAACCCGACGGTGCAGGCGCGGATCTCCAGGTACGTGAGCTACGGCACGCCGGTGTCGCTCGCCAAGCCGCTGCTGCCCAAGGAGCAGGTCTCTGACCCCAGCGTCTACCCGCCGGCGTCGACCAAGCTCTCGATCATCACCCTCTCGGGCGAGAAGCAGCAGAAGTGGCAGGCCGCCTTCGCGCAGATCACCGGCTCCTGACCGGACGCTAGCGGACCACCAGGGTGCCCGACATGCCGACCTTCCGGTAGCGGCAGTAGAACTGGTACGTGCCCGGGGTGGTTGGTGCCCTGAAGGTCGCGGTGGTGGAGACCTCGTCCTCCCAGGCGTCGAGGTTCACGCGCGATTTCGCGAACGTGAAGCTGTGGACGTACTGGTCCTGGTTGTCGACCCGCATCCGGAGGGCCTCACCGGGCCGGACCACGAAGCTTGGGCGGACGCCGTGGCGAGCCTGGCCGGGGTCCACCTGCCCGGGCACGAGATACACCCGGTTCGGGTTCGCCTCGGTCTGGATGTTCCTGGTGATCAGCCTGAGCACCCGCGGCTTGGCGGGCGCCGGTGCCGGTGCCCGTGCCGGCTTCGCCGCTGCCGGCGTCGTCACGGCGCGGACGGCGGCCTGGCCGACACCCGCGAGCGCGTCCGCCGGCGGCGGCGCCGCGGCCGGCCGGGTCGGGGCGAAGGTCTGCCCGACCTCGAACATCCCCGCGCCGACAGCGACCAGCAGGAGCACGCCGACCACCCAGCGCACCACCGGCCGCCGCCGCCTCCTCCGGGACTTCCTGAGGTCCCGCGCCCAGGTGTCGCCCGGGTAGCGGTCATCCAGATGGCTCATGCGTGCACGCCTCCAGTCGTACTGCGAGCTGCGGACCGGCCGAACCGACCGCGGGTCGAGCGTCATGCCGGGCGCGGCGAACGCCACCGCCGGCGTCCCGACCGGCCGCCAGCTGATCGACCAGGTCCAGGGGCGGGTGGCCACGACCAGCACCGTGATCGCCAGGAGCACCATGCTGGTGACGCCGCTGAAGGTGGCGATCGAGCTGGTGCCGACGTAGGCGGGCAGGGCGGCGACGGCGGCGGCGCTGCCGAGCGCGCGCACGGCCTCGCTCGCGGCCAGGCTGCCCATCAGGTGGCCGCGGGCCTGCCTGGCGGCGACGTGGGCGTCCATGCTGCCCTCGAAGGCGGCGATACACAGGCCGGCGAGGACCTGGGCGAACAGCAACCCGGCGACGTTGGCCTGCGCGAAGCTCCAGCCGAGCAGCATGCCGGTCCCCCATGCGGGCCAGGTCACCGCCGCGGGCAGCCGCAGGCGTTCGACCAGCCCGACCGCCCACGGTGCCAGCAGCGCCCCGCCGGTGAACGCGAGCGCCGAGCCGGCGACCCAGCGGGACCCGTACAGCTCGGCGGCGAGGCCGACGGCGAGCAGGGCGGGGCCGGAGCCGAGCAGCATGATCAGCGCCCCGGCCGCCAGCGGCAGCGAGGTGGGGGCGCGGCGGTGCCTGGCCGTCCGCCGCGGGGCCCTCCCCACCCGGGCGCCACGGGCGACCAGCCAGATCGGGAACGAGGAGGCGCCATAGAAGGCCACCACCCAGGTCAGCAGCTCCCCGCCGGTGCCTGGCGGCTCGCCGGGCAGCAGCGCCGCGCTGGCGATGCCGGCCGCCTCGACCGCCAGGATCGCGACCACGAAGAGGGTCATGGTGGCGCCCGCACGGTCGGGACGGCTGGCGGCGCTGACCTCGGCCCGCATGCCCGCGTAGCCCGACAGCCCGGCGGTGAACATGACCACCACCACGGCGGCGAGCCCTGCGACCGGCGCGCCGCCAAGGAGCAGGACGAAGCTGGCGACCCGGAGCAGGCCCTCGACGGTGGAGGTGACCCGCAGCAGCGCCCCGGCGCCCATCCGCGGCGACAGCCAGGCGGTCGCCGGCGCCGACAGGGCCACGCCCACCAGCATGGCCGCGCTGCAGGTGCCAAGGCCGGCCAGCCCGTGGGCCCGGAGCACGAGCAGGCTGAACACGGTCCAGCCGAGCGTCATGCCGAAGGAGTCGATCAGCCCGACGGTGACCAACGTGGCGAGCCGTGCCGAGCGCGCCGGCGCCTTGGCGGTGCTCGTATCTCCCCGAGCCAGGTCGGGTTCGGTAGCCGTGGCCATGGCCCGCGCACCGTCACCGGGAGTCCGGAGGTGGCGGATCGGCGGTGGCCAGGAAGCTGGCGAACTGCCAGACGTCCTCGTCGTCCGGGCGGCCGCCGTTGACCTGCTCGAACGGGTAGCCGCGCTGTGCCAGCGGCGTCCAGCTGGTGGGCATCGAGGGGCAGGGGCCGAGATAGGGGTTGGCCACCTCGAGCACCTCGGTGTGGTCGAGGTCGTCGGGCACGCAGAGCCCCCGGTTCGGGTTGCGCAGCATCCAGGCGACCGCGCCGAGCACCGACGCCGCCACCTGCATGGTGGTGGCGTTCTGGTGCGGCACCAGCTCGCGGGCCTCCTTGATGTCGAGCTGCGAGCCGGTCCACCAGCCGCCGAGGTCGTGGCCGAGCAGCAGGACCCCGAGCTCGTCGGCGCCGCTGACGATGTCGTCGTCCATGATCCGCTGGCGCTCCTGGAGCCGGTACCCGGTCATGCGGCACTCGTGCAGGGAGGCCATGGCGGCGTCGGTCGGCAGGTAGGCGTAGTGGACGGTCGGCCGATAGCGCGGCTGGTCGGAGTCCCAGACGGTGAGGTGGTCGCTGATGGTGAACGCCTCGCCGTGGCGGATGACCATGCCCTCGATCTGCCCGCCGAGCGGCACCCAGGAGCGGACGAAGGTGTCCATGCCCGGCCGCGCGATGCAGATCTGGTTGCGGGGGCCGTCCGCGTGGGTGTGGGCGCCTGGCGGCAGCCGCCGCTCGTGGGTGCCCCAGCCGAGCTCGGCGGTGGCGGTCCCCTCCTCGAAGAACCCGGCGATCGACCAGGTGTTGACGAATTCGCCGACCTCCTTGGGGCGGTCGCTGATCTGGGTGTCCCGCTCGGAGATGTGGATCACCTTGGTGCCGGTCTCCATGGCGAGGTGGGCGAAGTCCGCCGCGGCCAGCGCGGCTTCGAGGCGCTCCCTCCGTGCCCCGTCGAGCGGTGCGGGCAGCCGCTCCGGCTCGGCCAGCATGCTGGTGGCGATGTCGGTCAGCGCGACCTTGGTCCAGTGGCTGACCAGCCCCGGGTTGGCGCCGTGCTCGACCACGGCGGTGGGGCCGCCGGGCCCCCAGGCGGCGGCCCGGCGCCGGAGGTCCAGGTGCCTGACGTACAGGGTGCGGTCGACCGGATCGGTGTCCGCGTGGTCGGCGAAGGTGTTGTCCCACAGCTCCACCGAGGTGTCGACGTAGAGGACGCCGTGGTCCTGGCACCACTGGATGAGGTCGCCGGTCTGGATGTCCCAGGTGAGGTTGACCAGCAGGTCTCCTGGGCCGACCCGACCGTGCAGCACCGCGCCGAGGTTGTCCCTGGTGATCCGCGCCCGGACGAGGTTCGCGCCGGCCTCCATGAGGTCGGGATCGGGGATCGCCCGGTCGTCGAAGTCCAGCACGGTCAGCTTGGTCAGGTCCATCTCCAGGTGGCGGAGGAGCAGCGGCTGGAGGCAGCGCGACACCGAGCCGGAGCCGAGCAGCAGGAGCCGTCCCGTGAACGGGATCCGCGGCCAGCTGGGGATGATCCGGTCGTGACGGCGGCTGTACTGGTGCCCGGCCGAGCGGAACTTGGTGAACTGGGTCGCGCCCTGGGCGGCGGTGGCGGTGTCAGCGCCCATGAGATCCATTTCGTCTCCGATCCGCTTGTGCGACGACTTGGATGGTGGCCAAGGACGGGTCGGCGGGCCCGCAGACGTACATGCCGTGGGCGCTGCCTTGGGCCAGGTAGGCGAGCTTGTCGTGGGTGATGACCTCGCCGGGGGCGAGCACCGGGATGCCTGGTGGGTAGGGGGTGACCAGTTCGGCGGCGATCTCGCCGGCGGCGCGGGCGAGCGGGACCGGGCGGGCGGCGGCGAAGAAGGCGTCGCGGGGGGTCATGGCCTGGATGCCTGGGGCGATCGCCGCGCCGGAGGAGCGTGGCGGGGCGCTGGCGGCGGTGAGCGGGTCCAGGCGGGCGCAGTCGACGGCCAGGGCGGTGAACGCGCCGACCAGCTGGTCCACGGTCCGCTCGGTGTCGCCGATGGTGACCATGAGGATCACCGAGGACAGGTCGCTGCCTTCGGGGGCGATCGCGAACCGCTCCCGCAGTGCCCAGTCGGCCTCGAGCCCGGTGATGCCGAGTCCGGCGACGTCGACGACCACCTTGGTGGCGTCGAGTTGGTGTGGCCCCAGGCCGAGTGCGCTCGGGTCGAGCACGGCCAGTCCCGGCAGCCTCCCCAGCCGGCGCCGGGCGTCGGCCGCAAGCGCGAGGGTGCGGCTGAGCAACGCCTCCCCGTCGAGCGCCAGCTGGCGGCGGCAGGCGTCGATCGAGGCGTACAGCGGCAGCAGGGGGCTGGTGGTCTGGGTCAGCTTGACCGCCGAGGCGATCCGGCCTGGGGCCACGCGTCCGGTCCGGACGTTGAGGATGGAGCTCTGGCTGAGACTGCTGAGCATCTTGTGGGTGCTGGTGACCGCGCCGTCGGCGCCGGCGGCCATGGCCGAGGTGGGCAGGTCGGGGTGGAAGGAGAAGTGCGCGCCCCAGGCCTCGTCGATGTAGACGGTGACGTCGCGGTCGTGGGCGACGCGGGTGATCGCGGCCAGGTCGGCGGCGACGCCGAAGTAGGAGGGACTGACGATCGCGACCAGCTTGGCCGCTGGATGGGCGTCGAGGGCGGCGGCGACGTCGTCGGGGTGGACGCCGATGCCGATGCCGAGCTCGGGATGGAGGCGGGGGGCGACGTAGGTCGGCCGCGCGCCGGTCAGGATGAGCGCGGTCAGCATGGACTTGTGCAGGTCGCGGGCGACCACCACCTCGTCGCCCGGGTTGAGCGTGGCGAGCAGGAAGGCGTGGTTGCCGCTCGAGGAGCCGTTGCCGAGGAAGTAGGACCAGTCGGCGCCCCAGGCGGCCGCGGCCAGCCCCTCGGCCGCCCGCAGCGTCTGGTCGTGGGTGGTGGTGTCGAGCCAGACGTCGGCGGCGAACAGCTCGGCGCCGAGCAGCTCGATGACCTCAGTGTCAACCCCGTTGCCGCGCTTGTGGCCGGCGCAGGAGAACGGCACCGTGCCCAGTTCCTGATAGCGCTGGATGACCTCGACGAACGGGGCGCGGTGGTGCGCGGCCGCTGGCCGCAGCGGTGGCGCGACGTGGAGCGCCGGGTGTGGGACGCGAGGCGTGGGCGGAGGCGGCGGCACCGCGGCCTGCGACTCCCATCCGATCGCACTGCTTGTCACGGGGAACCCCTCCTCCCGTGGGCCAAATGAGAGAGATCTGATGAGAGAGATCACTCTCTCTACTGCCCCACTATCCAGGACGAGGGCCGAATTGTTCCTGAAGCTCTGTTTACCTAATTCCTTCTTCACCGAATGCAGAGTTGCGAAATGCATTTCGTCATCCGCCATTGCGGGCATCGCCACCTGCCGTGACCAGGACGTGACGGCGCCTGGACGCTGGTCCACAATGCGCTGGTGGACGGGCGCGTACGCAACCAGGTCCGGGTCGAAGGCGTGGTGCAGGGGGTCGGGTTCCGGCCGTTCGTGCACCAGCTTGCGAACCGGCTCGGACTGGCCGGGTCGGTCGGCAACGACGCTCGCGGCGTGTTCGTCGAGGTCGAGGGCCCCCCCGCCGCGGTCGAGGCGTTCCTGCTGGCGCTCGAGCGGGAAGCCCCGCCCCTGGCGGTGATCGACCGGGTCACGGCAAGACCGGTCCCGGCCCGCGGCGGCACCCGCTTCGAGATCGCGCCGAGCGCGCCGGGTGGTGAGCGCCAGGCGCTCGTGTCGGCGGACAGCGCGACCTGCGCGGACTGCCTGCGGGAGCTGCGGGACGAGGGCGACCGGCGCTACCGCTACCCGTTCGTGAACTGCACCAACTGCGGGCCGCGGTTCACCATCGTCCGCGACGTCCCCTACGACCGGCCCAACACCACCATGGCCGGGTTCGCGATGTGCGCCGACTGCGCCGCCGAGTACCACGACCCGGCCGACCGCCGCTTCCACGCCCAGCCGGTCTGCTGCCCGGCGTGCGGGCCGGCGCTCCGCCTGGTCGGGCGGGACGGCACCCCCGTGGCCGGTGAGCCCGTCGCCGCGGCGGCCGGGTTGCTCGCGGCCGGCCAGGTGGTCGCGGTCAAGGGCCTCGGCGGCTACCACCTGGCCGCCGACGCGGCCAGCGAGCCGGCCGTGGCCGCCCTCCGGGCTCGCAAGCACCGCGAGGACAAGCCGTTCGCGGTCATGGCCGCCGACACCGGCGCCGCCCGCCGGCTCTGCGTGGTCGGCGAGGTCGAGGCCGCCATGCTCGACAGCCCACGCCGGCCGATCGTGCTGCTCCGCCGCCGCCCGGGGACACCGGTGGCGCCCTCGGTCGCGCCGGGCAACCGCTTCCTCGGCGTGATGCTGCCCTACACCCCCCTGCACCACCTGCTGCTCGCCGAGCTCGGCCGCCCCCTCGTCCTGACCAGCGGCAACGCCTCCGACGAGCCGATCGCCTACCTGGACGCCGACGCGCTCGAACGCCTCGGCGGCATCGCCGACGCCTTCCTCCTCCACGACCGGCCGATCCACATCCGCACCGACGACTCGGTGGTGCGCGCGGCCGGCGGGCGGGAGCTGCCGCTGCGCCGCTCGCGCGGGTACGTGCCGCAGCCGGTCGCGCTGCCGTGGCCGTTCCCCAGGCAGGTGCTGGCGTGCGGCGCCGAGCTGAAGAGCACCTTCTGCCTGGCCAAGGGGAGCCACGCGTTCGTCTCCCACCACATCGGGGACCTGGAGAACTACGAGACGCTGCGCTCGTTCACCGAAGGGATCGAGCACTTCCAGCGCCTGTTCGACGTGACTCCCGAGGTGGTCGCCCACGACCTGCACCCCGAGTACCTGTCGACCAAGTACGCGCTGGAGCGTGACCGGGTCGAGCTGCTCGCGGTGCAGCACCACCACGCCCACGTGGCCGCCTGCCTGGCCGACAACGGCCAGGCCGGCCCGGTCATCGGGATCGGGTTCGACGGGCTCGGCTACGGCCCCGACGGGACCGTGTGGTGCGGGGAGCTGCTCGTGGCCGACCTGGCCGGCTACGAGCGGGCCGGGCACCTCGAGCAGGTGGCACTACCCGGCGGGGCGGCCGCCATCCGCGAGCCGTGGCGCATGGCCGCCGCCTACCTGGACGCCGCCTACCCCGACGGTGTCCCCGTCGGCCTCGGGGTGGCCGTCCGCAACGCCGACCGCTGGGAGCGGGTGCTCGCGGTGGCCAGGGCCGGCGTGCAGTCGCCGCCGACCTCCAGCGCCGGCCGGCTGTTCGACGCGGTCGCCGCCATCCTGGGGGTCCGCGACGCGGTCAACTACGAGGGTCAGGCCGCGATCGAGCTGGAGCAGCTCGCCGACCCGGCGGAGACCGGCGCCTACCGTGCCGGCATCGCCGCCGGCCCGCCGCTCAGGGTGCTCGGCACCGACCTGGTGCGCGCGGTGGTCGACGACCTCGGCGCCGGCGCCGAGCCCGCGGTGGTCGCCGCCCGCTTCCACAACGGCGTGGCCACGGCGGTCGTCGAGGCGGCGGCGGCCCTGCGGGAGCGCACCGGCCTGGCGACCGTCGCCCTGTCCGGCGGCGTCTTCCAGAACCTGCTGCTGCTCGGCCGGGTGGTCGCGTGGCTGGAGGCGCGCGGCTTCCTGGTCCTGACCCACTCCCGGGTGCCACCGAACGACGCCGGCATCAGCCTCGGCCAGGCCGCCGTCGCCGCCGCCCGCGACCGGGCCGCGGGGCGCTGAGGCCGCGCCGCTCAGCCTGCCTGGTCGCCTGGTGGCAGGGTGGGGCTGTCGGGGTGGGTCGGCTCCTGCGGGTCGACGCTGGTCGCGTCCCGCGCGTCCGAGGTGCCCACCGGCCGGTCGGACTCTCCCTTGGTGCCGGCGTCCTGGCGGCCCGGCTCCTTGCCCTCGGCCTCGGCGCGGTCCTCCCCCCGCCGCGACAAGCTCTCGCCGACCCCGAGCGGCGTGCGCGCCTCGGTGTCGGTCGCGGGCACGCCCTCGCGCTCCTCCTCGGAGACCTCCCGGCCGGGACCGGGCTCGCCGGCATGTTCCGGGTGAAAGGCCTTCTCGGTCCCGGCGGCGCCCTCGCCCTCCTCCTGCCTGCCCTCGTACGGCGGCACCAGGCCGCCTGGCTCCCGCTCGTCTCGTTCGTCGCTCATCGCCGGTCCTCCTCGCTTCAGCAGATCCGGGGCAGGGGGTCGCCGACCAGGAGGTCGACGATGCGGGTGCCGCCGAAGGCGGTCTTGAGCAGGACCAGGCCCGGCGGGTCGTCCTTGACCCGGCCGATCAGGCTCGCGCCCTCGCCGAGCGGGTGGGAGCGGAGCGCCGCCAGCGCGGTCTCGGCCGCCGCCCCGTCGACGACCGCGACCAGGCGGCCCTCGCAGGCGACGTAGAGCGGGTCGATGCCGAGCAGCTCGCAGGCCCCGCGCACGTCCGGACGGACCGGGATGGCGTCCTCGTCCAGCACCACCGCCACGTCGGCCGCCCTGGCGACCTCGTTGCAGATCGTGGCCACGCCGCCGCGGGTGGCGTCGCGCAGCGCCCGCACCTCGCCGGTGGCGTCGAGCAGCCGGTCGACCAGGCCGCCGAGCGCGGCGGTGTCGGAGGTGACGTCCGACTCGATGTCCAGCTCGCCGCGGGCGAGCATGATGGTCACCCCGTGGTCGCCGACGGGACCGGAGACGAGCACGGCATCACCCGGCCGGGCGTTGGCGGCGCCCAACGCGATCGGGCGCTCGATCACCCCGACGCCGGCGGTGTTCACGTAGCAGCCGTCCGCCTTGCCACGCTGCACCACCTTGGTGTCGCCGGTGACCACCGCCACTCCGGCCCGCTCGGCGGCGGCGCGCATCGACGCGACGATCCGTTGCAGGTCGGCGACTGGGAACCCCTCCTCGAGGATGAAGCCGGCCGACAGCCACAGCGGCCGCGCGCCGGCCACCGCCAGGTCGTTGACGGTGCCGTTGACGGCCAGGTCGCCGATGTCGCCGCCGGGGAAGAACAGCGGCGAGACCACGAACGAGTCGGTGCTGAACGCCAGCCGGACACCGCCGGCCGCCAGGGTGGCCGCGTCCTCCAGCGGCTCCAGCAGCGGGTTGCGGAAGGCGTAGAGGAAGATCGCCTCGATCAGGGTCTGGGTGGCCTTGCCACCGGAGCCGTGCGCGAGCGTGATCCGCTCCTCCTTGACCTTCGGCTTGCGCCGCCTGGCCCGCTCGATCCGCTCCAGCACCTGCTGTTCGCGGCTGAGGTGCGCGGTGCCCGGACGGTGGCCCGCACGCTCCGTCTCCTCGTGCTCGCGGACCGCCGCCTCGGCCCAGTCCGCCGTCCGCTCCTGGGTCACCCCCCTTTCGGCCTGTTCGCCGGTCACGACCTGGTCGCCTCCTTCACGCGCTCGCGGGAGAAGCGGCCGAAGTTGTAGTAGGCGGCGCAGGCGCCCTCGGACGACACCATGCAGGTCCCAATCGGCGTCTCCGGGGTGCAGGCGGTGCCGAACACCTTGCACTCCCACGGCTTGAGCACGCCTTTCAGGACCTCGCCGCACTGGCAGGCCTTGGGATCGGCGACCCGGACGCCGGGCACCGAGAAGAGCCGCTCGGCGTCGAAGCTGGCGTACGCGTCCCGCACCTTGAGCGCCGAATGGGAGATGAACCCGAGGCCGCGCCACTCGAAGTAGGGCCGGAGCTCCATCACCTGGTTGATCACCTGGAGCGCCTTGAGGTTGCCGTCCCACGGCACCACCCTGGCGTACTGGTTCTCGACCTCGGCGCGGCCGTCGGCGAGCTGCTGCAGGATCATGTAGACCGACTGCAGGATGTCAAGCGGCTCGAAGCCGGCGCAGACCAGCGGCTTGCCGTGGTCGCGGGCGATGAACTCGTAGGGCCGGCAGCCGATCACGGTCGACACGTGCCCGGGGCCGATGAAGCCGTCCAGGCGCAGGTCCGGCGAGTCGAGGATCGCCTTGATCGCCGGGATGATGGTGACGTGGTTGCAGAAGATCGAGAAGTTCTCGAGCCCCTCCGCGGCGGCGCGCAGGACGGTCATGGCGCTCGACGGCGCGGTGGTCTCGAAGCCGATCGCCATGAACACGACCCGCTTGTCCGGGTTCTGCCTGGCCACCTTGAGGGCGTCGAGCGGCGAGTACACCATGCGGATGTCGGTACCGGCGGCCTTGGAGTCGAAGAAGGAGCCGCGGCCGCCTGGGACCCGCATCATGTCCCCGAACGAGGTCATGATCACGTCCGGCTGCTCGGCGATGAAGATGGCGTCGTCCACCCGGCCCATCGGGATCACGCAGACCGGGCAGCCGGGCCCGTGGACCAGGGTGACGCTCTCCGGCAGGTAGTCCTCCAGGCCGTGCTTGTAGATGGTGTGGGTGTGGCCGCCGCACACCTCCATGAACTTGTACTGCCTGCCCGGCTCGCACAGGCTGGCGATCTTGGCGGCGAGTGCTTGGGCCTTCTCGGCGTCGCGGAACTCGTCGACGAAGCGCACGGGCGACCCCCTAGTCGATCTTGGATTCGGAGAGGGCGATCAGCTCGTCGGCGTACGCCTGACCGATGCCCTCCAGGAAGTCGAGCGCGGCCTTGGCCTCGTCCTCGTCGATCTTGGACAGCGCGAAGCCGACGTGGATGAGGATCCAGTCGCCTGGCTCCAGGGACTCGCCTTCGAGCAGGCCGACGTTGATCGCCCGCCTCACCCCGCTCACGTCGACCTTGGCCAGGTCGGGGCGGTCGGGCATCAGCTCGACGACCTCACCCGGGATGCCGAGGCACATGGCCTCACCCCTCTCCGTTGCGTAGCTGGATCGACTCCAGCACGAGCTCGTCGCCGCCGGCGACCTCGAGGTCCGCACCGCCGCAGGCGGCGCAGACGGCCAGCACGTCGGTGGCTTCCGCCTGGTGCCCGCAGTCGGCGCAGCTGACCGTGGCGGGCACGACCACCAGGTCGACCGCGGCGCCGGCGGCCACGGTGCCCTCCGACACCAGCGAGAACGCCTGGTCGAGGGCTGGCTCGACGACCCGGTGCAGCGCGCCGACCCGCACCCGCACCCGGGTCACCTGGCGCCCGGCCGCCCGGCGCTCGACGGCGTCCAGGATCGCCTCGCACATGCCCAGCTCGTGCACTGCGGCCTCACATCTCCCGCATTCTGAAATACCGCGCCAGGTCGGGCAGCGACTGGACCACGATCGCGGCCGCCCCGACCAGGAACGCCCCGATCACCAGGCGACGAAGGTTCCTCATCTCGTTCCTCCTTCCCTGTCCTCGCGCAGGGCGAGCAGCTCGTGGACCATCAGGACCGCGTCGCCGACCGCCCGTTCCACCGGCTCGCTCAGCCCGATCCGCTCTGTGACCTCGGCCGGCTCGCAGCCGACCACCAGCACCCGCACGCAGCTGCCCCCGAGCACGTCGAGCAGCCCGAGGACCGCGTCGGGCGCCATGGCGTGGGCGTCCATCAGGGGTGCCGCGGCGGGGTCGCCGGCGTCCCTCGCGGCCGGCGGCTCGGGCTCGATCACGTAGACCGTGCCCGGCGGGCCGCCACGGGGAGTGGCGTCCACCAGGATCGCGGTGTCGTAGCCGTCGAGCAGCTCGTACGCCAGGTGGACTCCGCGGATGCCGAAATCGGCCACGTGGACGTCCGCGGGCAGCTCCTCATCCGCCAGCCGCCTGGCCACCTCGACCCCGAAGCCGTCGTCGCCGAGGAAGATATTGCCGACGCCGGCGACCAGCACCCGTCCGCTCATACCGGCTCCACCTCGTCCGGGGCGAAATAGAGGAAGCGGCCATGCCATCGCTGCAGCTCGGCGGCGGGGTCGTCGTCGAGCAGCAGCGCCAGGTGACAGTCGCCGTCCACGTCGAGGAAGACCGCCTCCACGGTGGCCATCCTGCCGTCCAGGAACATGTCCTGGGCGTCGGCGCGGCGCAGGCCGGGGCGGAGGCGGACCCGGCTGCCCCTGGCGACGTCCACCCCGGCGACCCGGACCGAGTCGGTCGCCGGGGAGACGGAGGCGTCCGATCCCGGGTCCCACCAAGGCGCCGGCTCGGCGGGCTCGGAAGGCTTGGCGGCGCCGCCGGCCGGGCGGAGCATGCGCACCGCGCCGTGGAGGCGCTCCAGCAGCTCGGGTGGCATGGTGTCGACCCGGTCGATCAGCGCGGCGGCGCGCTCGTCGGTCGCCCGTGCCTCCTGCTTCTCCTCGTCGGTCAGGGCCATCGTCCGCAGGGTCAGGATCTCGTCGATCTCGGTCGCGTCGAACAGGTCCTGCGGGCTTTCGGGCGCCACCGCCGGGTGGTCGTACAGGATGATCGGTGAGGAGAGCATCACCTCCCGGTTCCCGGCCTCGCCGGCCAGCACCGGCCAGGTGTGGCGGTTCTCGCAGGCCTCGGCGGCCGCCTTGGCCCATTCCGGCGGCTCCAGCAGTGACACGAACGCCGCGCCGGGGGCGGCGAGCAGCGTGTGGGTGGCGACCAGCGCGTGGCGCAGCGCCTCCTCACGGCGAGGGCGCGGCGCCGACCAGTCGCTCTCGTTCTCCACCCGGACACGGAGCCGTACCAGTCCGTACGGGTCGTCGACCCGCTCGCCGGCGAGCCGCACCACCCCGGCAACGGGCCAGCGGTGGCGCACCAGCCGGCCGGCCAGGCGGCCGTCCCGGTCGTGGAGCGGTTCCAGCTCGCGGCCGCCGTCCAGCCGGAACGGCACCGCCAGCTCGCCGTCGAGCAGCTCGGCCACGGAGGCCTGGACGTCGACCGCCCGGTCGACCCCCTCCTCCCAGGCGATGACCTCGTCGCCGTCGATCCGCAGCGCCGGCACGGGATGGAAGGTGCCGTCGGCGACGTCGACCTCTTCGACCTCCCGCGCCTGGACCTGGAGGAAGCGGACCTTGACGTGGAGGGTGGCGTGCTCCCACCGCTCGAGCAGGCACTCGGTCTGGTTGGCCGACGGCTCGGAGTCCTCCGGCGTCTGGAAGGCGGGCGGGACCAGGACGCCGAACTGCCAGCGGACCTGGTTCTTGGCGGAGGAGGCGCGATAGGGGTAGAGCAGGTAGCCCTCGAACAGGACCGCGTCGGCGACCCTGCGGGCGGTCTCGAAGGCGGCGTTCACCGTTCGGCCTCCCCCGCCCGTTCGAGCAGCACCGCCAGCGCCTGGTCCCAGGTCGGCAGCGCCGCCCGTGCCTTGAAGCGCTGCAGGTCGTCGAGCGTGTCCCGCCGCAGGCGGATCCAGGCGCTGTCCGGGAAGTACAGGTCCATCAGCTCGCGCCAGACCTTCACCGGCATGCGGTAGCTGGCTTCCTTGTGCCACGGCACCTGCTCGACCGTCATGCCGCCATTGCCCTTGGCGAACACCGTGCCGCTGAACAGCAGCAGCAGCGGGACCTCGCCGTCGTCGAGCGCGTGCAGGTACTTGGCCGCGGCCACCTCGAAGTCGTAGGTGCAGGGCACCGGCAGGTCGAGTTCGGTGCTGCCGGCGAAGCCGGGGATCATCACCGACACGTTGGCGAACTGCAGCGGCTTCAGCGTCTCGCCCCAGCGGGCGGGCTCGCCGAAGAGGTCGAGCAGGTCTCCGGACTCCTCGGGGGAGTAGCGGCGGCGCTGGGGTTCGATGCGGAGCTGGCAGCGGAGCGCGATGGTGTGGATCCGCTGGCCGCCGGCGTCCGCGATGCGGAGCCGGAACAGCAGGGTCGGCACCGCCGCCCACCGGTCCGGTTTGGCGTCGAGGCAGTCGAAGACCAGCTCAGCCATGGTCGACGACCTTGCTGCGCCGCCGCAGGCCGGCGAAGAACTCCTCGATCGCGACCCACGCCTCCTGGCCTCCGTCAAAGCCCTTCCAGTGGAGCTTCACCAGGCCGACCAGCTCGTAGCAGGCGTCGATCGGGGTCAGGAAGCACTGGAAGCCCTCGCTGGTCCGGTACAGGATCAGGCCCTCCACGTCGGGGGCGAGGTCGGACGCGAGCGGGTTGGCCCGCACCACCCGCTCCCAGGTGTCGAGCGGGAGCAGGGACTCGGTCGCCCCGGCCGGGCTCGGGTAGAAGGCGAGCATCCGTCCGAGCGAGGAGTTCCGGAAGAAGAACGCCATCCGCACCGGGATCTGGATCTCGTCCCAGTCGGCGTCGGAGAGGCGGAACGCCGGGTCGTGCAGATAGCGGTCCGGGACCGCACGGTAGCGTCCGCCGGCGGCGCCTTCGTGGGTGAACAGCAGCCAGCAGGCCCTGCAGGTGCACAGGATGTTGCGGCTGTCGAGGTTGACCACGTGGGCGTGGTCGTCGGCGAGCGGCTCGGCGCACAGCTCGCACACCTCGCCAGGGCGCGGCCCGGTCTTCGGCTCGAGGAAGCGGCGCAGGCCCGCGCTCACCGGCCCACCGCCTCCGGGACGGCCACCCGCACCGCGCCGTCCCGGTCGAGCAGGGGCAGCGGGTCGAGGTGGAGGCGGGGATCACCGACGCCGCGGCCGGCGAGCCGGACGTCATAGCGCGCGCCGCAGCCATGACAGGCGAGCTCGGCGCCGGTCAGGCCGCCGTCGTTGAGTGCGGCACCGCAGGCCGGGCAGTGGTCACGGTAGGCGTAGAGCGACCCGTCGACCCGGCAGACCAGCACGGCGACGCCCGCGACCGTGACCGCGGTGAGGTCGCCGGGCCGCAACTGGCCGAGCCCGTCGACCTCGGTCCAGCCGCCGCCCGTATCCTCAGCGGCACCCGGCTCCCGGTGGAGCGGCTGGATCTGGAGCAGCTGCGGGCCGGCCGGACTGGCCTCGGCCACGCCCTCGACGTGGACCCCGGTCACCTCGGGCGCCGCCTCCTCGATGGCCCGCTCGATGGCGAGCTTGACCGTCACGGTCGAGGAGGGGCAGCCGTCGCAGCTCCCCTCCAGCCGGAGGCGGACCACCCCGTCGGCGCCGACGCCGAGGAAGTCGACCCCGCCGGCGTGGGACCCGAGGTAGGGGCGGACCCGGTCGAGCGCGGCGACCACCCGCTCCTCGGTGCCGAGTGGGTGGAGGTCGTGGACGACGAGGAGGCTGGCGACCAGCTCGTCACCGGTGAGCCGGGCGAGCAGCTCCTGGTCGGCCAGCTCCACGACCCGCGCCAGCCCCGCGCCGTAGAACTCCATCAGCAGGCGCACCAGCTCCTCCGCCTTGTCGGCGGTGGCGGCGTCGCCGGCCGAGCGGAGCTCGGCCAGCAGCAGCTCGATCCGCGAGCCGACCGCGCGGAGGTCAGGCGCTCCAGGCATGGGCGTTCAGGCGGTGTTCAGCGTCGCCGGCGAGTGGAGGCGCTTGACCACCTTGCCGTTGCCCAGGTACATGTGCACCCCGCAGGGCAGGCACGGGTCGAAGCTGCGCACCGCGCGCATCACGTCGATGCCCTTGAACCGCTCCGGCGGGTTCTCCTCGAAGATGGGCGTGTTCTGCACCGCGTCCTCGTACGGGCCAGGGGTGCCGTAGACGTCCCTGACGCTGCCGTTCCACGGCGTCGGCGGGTAGGGGTGGTAGTTGGCGATCTTGCCGTCCCTGATCACCATGTGGTGCGAGAGCACGCCGCGGACCGCCTCGGTGAAGCCGACGCTCACCGCCTCCTCCGGGACGGTGAACGGCTCCCAGGTCTTGGTGTGGCCGGCGCGGATCTCGGCGAGCGCCTGCTCGACGAAGTGCAGGGCGGCAGCGGCCACGTAGGCCTGGAAGTAGGTACGGGCCCGGTTCCGCTCGATCGCGTTGGACCACTGCGGGATCTTCCACTCGAAGGTCTTCTCCGGCCTGGACATGGTCCTGGGCAGGTTGATGACCACGCTGGACCCGGTGGCCTTGACGTAGCCGATGTCGACCAGGCCGGACAGGGCGGTCGCCCACAGCCGGGCGATCGGCCCGCCGCCGGTGTCGAGGGCGAGGTGGTCCTTGCCGTCGAACCAGCGCGGCGACATCACCCAGGAGTAGTTGTTGTCGAAGTCCCGCTTCTGCGGCCGCGGGATGGTGTGCTGGTTCCACGGGTGGCGCCGGTCCACCGGGTTGCCCAGTGGGTCGCGGGTGACGAACATCTCCTGGTCTTCCCAGTCCTCGTAGAACGAGCTGCCGAGCAGTATGCGGATGCCGAGGTTGATCTCGACCAGGTCGTTGGTGACCAGCTTCCCGTCGACCACCACCCCCGGGGTGACGAACATCTTGCGGCCCCAGCTGGTCATGTTCTGGTACTGGAAGTCGCAGTGCTCGGGGTCGTTCAGGCTGCCCCAGCAGCCGAGCAGGACCCGCCGCTGGCCGACCTGCTCGTAGCCTGGCAGCGCCTCGTAGAAGAAGTCGAACAGGTCGTCGTGCATGGGCACGACCCGCTTCATGAACTCCACGTAGCGCATCAGGCGGGTGAGGTAGTCGGTGAACAGCTGCACGGTGGCGACCGTCCCGACGCCGCCGGGGTACAGGGTGGAGGGGTGGACGTGCCGCCCTTCCATCAGGCAGAACATCTCCCTGGTGCTGCGGCTCATCTGCAGGGCTTCGCGGTAGAACTCGCCCTCGAGCGGGTTCAGCGAGCGCATGATGTCGGCGATGGTGCGGTAGCCGTGGTCGCCGGCGTGGGGTGCCTCGGTCCGCTCGGCCAGCTCCAGCACGCCGGGGTTGGTCTCGCGCACCATCCGCTCGCAGTAGTCGACCCCGACCAGGTTCTCCTGGAAGATGTTGTGGTCGAACATGTACTCGGCCGACTCGCCGAGGTTGATGATCCACTCCCCCAGGTGCGGCGGCCGCACCCCGTAGGCCATGTTCTGGTTGTAGACCGAGCAGGTCGCGTGGTTGTCCCCGCAGATCCCGCAGATGCGGCTGGTGATGAAGTGGGCGTCCCTGGGGTCCTTGCCCTTCATGAAGATCGAGTAGCCGCGGAAGATCGACGAGGTCGAGTAGCACTCCGCGACCTTCTTCTGCTTGAAGTCGATCTTGGTGTAGATGCCGAGGCTCCCGACGATCCTGGTGATCGGGTCCCACGACATCTCGACGAGGCCGTCGCCTCCGGTGCCCGCAGCCGTGTCCTCCGTCGCGGTCATGGCTTCATCCTCCCGCTCACCACTGCGGCCGGTAGCCGGTGGTCAGCTCGCGGCCCGTCTTCCGCCATTTGGGTTCCTCGTCGACGGTGTGGAGCGTGACGCCGCGCAGCGCGCGGATCACGGTGCCGTACATGCCGCTGGCGGCGGTCGAGACCTTGCTGCCAGGCGGCTCGTCCATGAACGGCATGAACTTGTCCGGGAACCCGGGCATGGTGCAGCCGATGCAGATGCCGCCGACGTTGGGGCAGCCGCCGATGCCGTTCATCCAGCCCCGCTTGGGCACGTTGCACTTGACCACCGGCCCCCAGCAGCCGATCTTCACCAGGCACTTGGGTGAGCCGTACTCGTTGGCGAACTCGCCCTGCTCGTAGTAGCCGGCGCGGTCGCAGCCCTCGTGCACGGTCGCGCCGAACAGCCACTGGGGCCGCAGCGCGTCGTCGAGCGGGATCATCGGTGCCTGGCCGGTCGCCTGGTACAGCAGGTAGAGGATCGTCTCGGAGAGGTTGTCCGGCTGGATCGGGCAGCCGGGGACGCAGACGATCGGGATGCCCGCCTTCGACGTCCAGCTCCAGCCGAGATAGTCGGGCACGCCCATGGCGCCGGTCGGGTTGCCGGCCATCGCGTGGATGCCGCCGTAGGTGGCGCAGGTGCCCACCGCGAGCACCACCAGCGCCTTGGGCGCCAGGCGGTCGATCCACTCGCTGGTGGTCATCGGCTGGCCGGTGTCGGGGTTGTTGCCGAACCCGCACCAGTAGCCTTCCTTCTTGATCGCCTCGTTGGGGATCGAGCCCTCGATCACCAGCACGAACGGGTCGAGCTCGTCCCGCTCGGCCTTGAAGAACCACTCGATGAAGTTGTCGGCGCCCTGGTGCGGGCCGCACTCGTAGTCGATCAGCGGCCAGTGGACCGCCACCTTCGGCAGGCCGGGCAGCGCGCCGAGCGCGATCTCCTCGATGCTCGGTTGGGTGGCGGCGGTCAGCGCGACCGAGTCACCGTCGCAGCTCAGTCCCGCGTTGATCCAGAGGATGTGGACGACGGGGTCCTCGGTTTCCGTGCTTGCCGCCATGCCGCTTCACCACCTCGGTGAGAGGGAAGGGGGTCAGGAGCTGGAAGGCTGGCCGTTCACGAGGGCTGACTGGGTCAGTTCCCAGAGGACGTGATAGACGGTCGTCTGGGCCTCCTGGATACGGTGGACTGAGGCCGACGGCACCACGAAGAGATGGTCGATGGTCTCCAGCTCGGCCATCTTGCCGCCCTCATAGCCGGCCAGGCCGACGGTGAGCAGCCCGCGCCGCGACGCCTCCTCGAACGCGCGCACCAGGTTGTCGGAGTTGCCGCTGGTGGACAGGCCCATGGCGATGTCGCCGGTGCGGCCGAAGGCGGCGATCTGCCTGGCGAACACGACCTCGAAGCCGATGTCGTTGGAGAGCGCCGTCACCACCGCGATGTCGCTGGTGAGGGAGAGGGCCGGGAGCGGCCGTCTGGGGCCGGCCGGGTGCAGGAAGGTGGTCGCCACGTCCTGCGCGTCGGTGGAACTGCCGCCGTTGCCGAAGGTGAGCAGCTTGCGGCCTGCCGCGAAGGCGGCGGCCATCGCCTCGGCGCAGGCGGCCAGCCGCTCCCCGTCCCGCTCGAGCACCTCCCGGCGGAGGTCGACGATCTCGCCCGCCTTGGCGACCGTCGAGCGGCGTACCTCCTCCAGCACCGCGTCCAGGTCGGCGGGGGCCGCGTAGAGGAACGGATAGAGGGACTCGACGCCGGTGGTGTCGGCCATCGGCTACCCCCCTCCCGCCCGTTCCAGGACGGCGATGGCCTCTTTCGCGTGGACCAGGACGGTGTCGCCCTCGCCGGCGTCCACCAGGGCGACGCTGACCTCCTCGTGGCTCACCCCGGTGTCGACCAGGGCCAGGTCGGCGTCGAGCAGGCGCAGCACCCGGACCGGGACGGCCTCGTCCGAGCAGGTGATGCAGACGTCGTCGTAGCACCGCGGCACCACCCGCTGCGACGGCGGCGGGCCGAACGGCAACGGCTGGGAGCTCACCTGACCACCTCCGGACCGAGGATCCCCGGCTGCTCGAAGAAGACGTGCACCAGCTCCCAGAGCACGTGGTAGGTGGTGACGTGCACCTCCTTGACGATCAGGGGATCGTCGGACCGGGCGATCAGCGTGTGCTCGGCCACACCCGCGGTGGCGATGGCGCCGCCGTCGCCACCGAGCAGGGCGACGGTCAGCAGGCCGTGCTCCCCCGCGACCGCGAGGCCGCGCAGGACCCCCTGGTCGTTACCGTCGGACGAGAGCCCGAGGGCGATGTCCTCGGGCTCGGCGAGATAGCGGAGCTGGTGGGCGAAGATCTCCGCCAGCCCTTCGCGGCCGGCGATCCCGGTGACGGTCGCCACGTCGTTGGTGAGCGCGATCGCCGGCAGTGCGCGCTTGCCGACGATCACCGGGTGGACGAATTCGACCGAGATGTGCTGCGCGTCGGTGGTGGGGCCACCGCTGCCGAAGACCATCAGCTTGCCGCCGCGGTGGAAGCGCACCGCCATGGCGTGGCAGGCCCGCGCGACCTCCTCGGCGTCGCCCGCCAGCAGGCGGGCAGGCTCCTCCCGCCGGCGAATCGCCGCTGCCGCAAGTCCTTGCGCCCGCTCCGTCAGCCGCATGCTGGGCTCCCTGGGATGGCGGTGATACCCGAGCATGCGCCCTCAAATCCCCGATTTCAAGACAGATCTGTCCGGACAGTGTCTGGACAGAGCGTCAAGAAACATCGATGCTGGTAGCTGGCACGCGATCGGCGCTGCTCTACAATTCCACCAACCCTGTGACGATCGCACCGTGGCCTCCATTGCCGGTCGGCGCGGCTGCCCGAAGGACGTGGCGTGGAGCGCGAACCGATGGAGCGCCCGAACCGGGCGGAGGACGGCCCTACCCCGGACCGTCGCGGCGACGCTGTCGCCGTCCAGCCGCTCTACGTGGTCTCGCAGAGCTTCCCGGCGCGGCCCTCCTCCCTCCCGGAGATCCGCGAATTCGTCGTCAAGCACCTGACCGACTCGCCGCTCACCGCCGAGGACGGCCGGGAGCTGCACCAGGCCGTGCTCGCCGCGCTGCTCGACGCGGCCAGCCCGGACGGCGGCTCGATCCAGGTGTCGTTCCGGTTCTTCCCTGAGGGGGTCGAGGTGGACGTGCTGCGCTCCCCCGCGTCCTCAGCCGACCTGCCTGGCAGGGTCAAGCCGGTGGCGCCGGAGGAGCGCTCGTTCGCGGAGTGGCTGGCAAGGGTGCTCAAGCGGGAAGGGCTGACCCAGGAGGCGGCCGCCCGCCAGCTCGGCGTCTCGGTCAAGACCGTCAGCCGCTGGGTCGGCGGCGAGACCGAGCCGCGGCTGCGGGACCTGCGCCGCATCCACGAGGTCTTCGGCGAGGCACCGATCGGCTAGGGCGATCGCTCAGCTCGCGGCGCTCGTGGCCGGTGAATCGCAGGTTCACGACCAGGATGCTTCACAACTGGGGCGCGCTTGTCCACCACCGTGGACGTGGCACCCTGGTGGGCATGTCCCGTGGCAGACGTGTGATGGCCCTCCTGGTCATGGTCGCGCTGGTGGCCGCATGCGCGGGGGAGCCGCACCCGCCGAACGGCGCGGGGGCACCATCCACCACCCAGCGGTCGGCTCCGTCGACCAGTGTGCCGGAGCGGACCAGCCCGCCGACGACCGTGGCGTGGCACCTCGGCGCCAGGCCGTTGCCGCTCCGCCCCGACGGTTACGGGAAGGTCCTGCCGACCCCGCCGCCGCTCCGGCGGCGCGCGCTCGCCACCGTCGACCGGCTCCCCCCGCCGCGCGACGGCCGGTTCGCCGCGACGGTGGGGCCGGTCAGCCAGGCGATCCGCGAGCGGATGGGCACCTCGTGGAACCCGAACTGCCCGGTGCGCCTCGCCGACCTGCGCTACCTCACCGTCAGCTTCCGCGGCTTCGACGGCCGGGCGCACACCGGCGAGCTGGTCGTCCACCAGCGGGTCGCCAGGCAGGTCGTCAGCGTCTTCGAGCAGCTGTACCAGGCGAGGTTCCCGATCGAGGAGATGCGGCTGGTCACCACGGCCGACCTCGACGCCCACCCGACCGGGGACGGCAACAACACCGCCGCGTTCGTCTGCCGCGCGGCCCGCCAGCAGACGCGATGGTCCGCGCACGCATACGGCCTGGCGGTCGACGTGGACCCGTTCCAGAACCCCTACCGTCGCGGCGACCTGGTGCTCCCGGAGCTCGCCGGCGCCTACCTGGACCGCGCCAACCTGCGACCAGGGATGATCCGTCGAGGCGACGCGGTGACCAAGGCGTTCGCCGGCATCGGCTGGACCTGGGGCGGCAGCTGGCATTCCCCCACCGACCTGATGCACTTCTCCGCCACCGGCACCTAGATGAACGCGTGGCCACGCGAGCCAAGGGAGCCGAGCCGCCGGCCGAGCCCGCGGTCGCCTTGCCGGCGGGGCCGTCGTCAGAAGCGGCCGTCGCGGCGGAGCGAGCTGGGTCGTCCGTCCGGGTCGATGACGGTCGCGTAGACCGGGCGGGCCCACCAGGCGGCCCAGCGGCGCACCGGTCCGGGCTCGTGCGGCGCGATCCGCCCGGGCGGGCGGGGCCCTCCGCGGCCGCCGTCGTGCCAGTCGGCCAGCGCGCGGGCGGTCCGCCGCCAGACCTCCCAGCCTTCGTCCAGGTCCAGCAGGTCGGCGTCCTCGCCGGGCGCGCGGCCCAGGTGCTCGCGCCAGAGACGCAGGCGCAGCTCCCGGGCGAACACCCGCGCGCCGTCGCCGAGCCCGGCAGGGTCGGAGGGCTCGCGGGTGTCCCTGCTCTCGTCCAGCACCGCGCAGCTCAGCTCCGAGTCGTGCGTCCAGGAACGGCGGTTGAGGTTGTCGGAGCCCACCGCCGCCCACACGTCGTCGATGACGCAGGCCTTCGCGTGCACGTAGATGGGCCAGCCGGCGGCGTTCTCCAGGTCGTAGACGGCGACCCGGTCGCCGCCCGCGTCGCGTACCAGGTCGATCGCGGCCTGCTGGCCGATGCGGTTGGGCGGGCCGGTGAGACGGCCGTCCCGGTCGGGGTAGCGGGGCACGACCGCGAGCAGGCGCAGCTCGGGTGACCGCCGCAGGGCGTCGGCGAGCTGGCTCGCGACCTCACGCGACCACAGGTACTGGTCCTCCACGTAGATGAGCCGCCGGGCCCGGCGCAGCGCCTTCTCGTAGGCGCGGGCGACACTGCGCTCCCCCCGTGGCGCGTACGGGAGGCGGGGCCGCTTGGCCGGGTAGGTCCGCAGCACCTGCACGGCGTGCGGGCCGGCCGGCGCGGGGGGCCCGAGCGGTTCGTTGAGCGGGCTGGGGCGGCGGGGCTGGCCGATCCGCCTGGTGATGCGGGCCCGCCAGGGGTTGCGGTGGTCGAGCGGCGTCGGGTCCTCCCAGCGCTCCCTGAAGGTGTAGGCAAGGTCGGCGACGGCCGGCCCGCGAACCTCGAGCTGCGCGTCGTGCCAGGGGGGACGGGAACCGTAGCGCGGGTCCATGTCCTCGATCGCCTGGGGGTCCCCCTCGTGCCGCTGGTCGTCGCCACGGCCATGGCACAGGTCGATGCCGCCAACGAACGCGACGTCCTGGTCGATCCGCCCGGGATGCCGGAGCACCACCAGCTTCTGGTGGTGGCAGCCCGGTCCCTTGACCCGCTCGTCCAGCAGCACCTCGCCGCCGGCCTGGTTCACCAGCCGCCCGAGCCGCTGGTTCTCCTCCCCGCTGAAGTGCACCGTGTCCGGATGGGAGCGCCACAGCAGCCCGCGCACCTCGACGCCCCGCCTGGCCAGGTCGACCAGGACCCTGCCGATCTCGGTGCCCGGTCCGTCCAGCAGCTCGTCGGCGTCGCCGCGCCAGTCGGTGAGGTAGACCCGGTCGCCGGGTTCCAGCCGCTCGAGCGCCCTGAGCAGGCGGGGGAAGTAGCTGGCGCCGTGGATCAGCACCTCGACCAGGTTGCCTTCGGTCCAGGCGCGGCCGTCGCCGTGGCGCCGGTCGAGCTCCGTGGCCGGGTTGCCGCGTTCCGCGGCGGTCAGGAACCACTCGTGCGGCACGACCGGCTGGTCGCTGGTTGTCATGCCATCCGGCGTACCCAGGCTCCGCCGCCCGGGAAACCCGGGCCTGACGCGGGCGGACGGTGGTCAGAGCTTGATGCCATAGGTCTTCTCGAGCTCCTCGATCCACTCGTCCATGATGGTGATCCCGTACCGCTGCGCCAGCTCGTAGTACCTGGGAGCGTCGCCGCGGTGCTCGGTCAGCACCGTGCTCAGCTCCTCGAAGTAGGTCTCCAGCCCGGCCGGCGACACCATCTCGATCACCTTCACCGGGGCGTCGCCGGCGTTCCACATGGCGTGCGGCGTCCCGCGGGGCTTCACCAGGTAGGAGCCGGTGTCCACCTCCAGGACGCGGTCCGCGATGCGGACCCCGACCGGCCCCCGCAGCACCAGGGAGAACTCGTCCTCCCGAGTGTGGTTGTGCGGCTTCACCAGCGTCTTCGCCGGGATCTCGACCTCCAGCACGGCCAGGCTCCCACCCGAATCGGCGCTCTCGACCTTGTAGCCGAACCTCACCGCGTACAGCGCCAACTGCTTGCCGTCCCCGGGTGCCACCACCTTGGGGCTCGGGGGTGTGGACATCGTCGACCTCCTCAGTCGGGTTGGACCAGTATCCGGGCTCCCTGTGTCAGGCGCGCAAGGCCGGCCTATGTTCCCCCGCCGGCGGGCGGACGGTGGGCCGCGCCGACCGCATGGGGGGCGTTCGGCCACGGCAGGCGGCTGTCAGGGATGCGCATGCGCCGGTAGCCGCCGAGCCGGAAGCCAGCCGCGGTGATCGCGCCGAGGGTGTCACGGCTGGTGTGGCAGCCGCCAGCCAGCAGCGGCCACAAGCTGTCGGCCAGCCGCTGGACGCGCGCGTGCGCCGGGCCCTCGGCGCGGACGTGCTCGAAGAACCGCAGCTGGCCGCCTGGGCGGATGACCCGGTACAGCTCGGCCAGCGCACGCGGCTGGTCACGGACCGAGCACAGCACCAGGGAGGCGACGCCGGCGTCGAAGGACGCGTCGGCGGCGGGCAGGTCCTCGGCGACGCCGTCGATCACCTGGACCGGCACGGCGACCTGGCGTGCCGCCTCGAGCCCGAGGCCGCGCAGGTAGGGCTCTGGCTCGACCGCCACGATCTCGGTCACGCCGTCCGGGTAGTAGCCGAAGTTCAAGCCGTTGCCGGCGCCTACCTCGATCACCCGTCCGGTCAGCCCGGCGAGCAGCGCGGTGCGGTGCTCGGCGACACCGGCTTCCATGGTCTGGCTGAGCCGGGCGTAGACGCGGGCGAATCCCGGATGGTGGACCGGTCCGTGGTCGTTGCCCTCGGGCATGCACGCCTCCGTGTCGTCGATCACGCACCCGCCGGTGCGGGATGCCGGTCAGTCACAGCATGCCGGTTGGGCAGGGGATGCGGGATCCGGCCGGGGTCCGCTAGGTTCACTACCACCGTCGCCGCCGGGCCGGCGCCGGCCGCGGGGGAGGCGGCGCGGCGCTGGCTGGAGCGGTCGTGGGCGCTGGCGCATCCGTGGGGGTCCGGAGGCGTCTACCCGAACTTCCCAGATCCGGACCTCACCGACTGGGAGCGCGCCTACCA
>DATLQA010000110.1:0-25667 GCA_035535495.1 Actinomycetota bacterium
TGCTCATAACGCGGCTCGTGCCCATCCTTCTATTGGGCTAAGCAGTGTCTTTGCGAGCGATGCAGCTATTAGCTGAACAATTCTAGTCTTCAAAACCGGTGAGGGCAGTGGCCCTGCCCTGGCGGGTTCGATTCCCGTCCGCCTCCGCTGAGCTGCGAGTGTGCCGTCTCCACGCCACGATGGAGGGAGCCCCGCCGAGGCGGGGCTCCGCAGCGTCTGCCGGGCGATCGGTCTGCCGCCGGTGTGACGGTTGCGGCTCGCGCCTCGGCCGGCTAGGCCATGTTCGGCCGGGAGTCCGGGGTCAGCAGCACCAGCGGGATCTGGCGGCTGGTCTTCTGCTCGTAGCCGGCGTAGCCCTTGTACATCTCGACGAAGCGGGGGAACAACCGGCCGCGCTCAGCGTGGAATGCAGCCACAGGACTGCCTTGGCGACCAGCCGCATGCCGTCCGGCTCCGATGCGCGGTACGTCAGGCCACGTCGAGCGGACCGTTGACCTGCCGTTCGAGCATCAGCATGTTGGCGGCCAGCTTCTCCGGCTTGACCTTGCGCCAGCAGCTCAGCGCGTAGTCGAGCACCTCCGCGGTCTCCCACAGCAGCAGCCGCACCGGCGAGACCGGCGGCGCGACCTCCAGGTACCCGGCCAGGAAGGCGTCGTTGAGACGGTCGAGCCGCTCGTAGGTGGCGAGCTGGACCTCATGGGGCGGCTCGGGCACGCCGTCCTCGGCCTTCCTGGTCAGCCCGACGTCCTTGACGGTCGCGCGGAACAACCCCAGGTCGCGGGCTGGCTCCGCATGGCAGGCGGCGTCGAAGTCGACGAAGCCGATCCCTCCCTTGGACAGCAGCACCTGGTCCGGCCGGAAGCTGCCATGGGAGGGCACGGGCGGGTCGGCCGGATGCACGGCGGCCAGCTCCTCGAGCCTGGCGAGCAGCGCGTCGGCGGCGCCGGCCAGCTCGGGCACGTTGACGCTCAGGGTGTCGGCGACCTCGTGGAGCTCGGCGAGCTTGTCGTCGATGGTGACCGGCTTGCCGATGCTGGCGCCTGAGGTGTGCAGCGTGGCGAGGCCGGCCGCGGTCTTGGCGACGTACGCGTCCACCTCGCCGAGCAGGTCGGGGGTGCCGGCGTCGAGGGCGGCACGGATCAGCTCCTTGAGGGTGCGCTCCTGGCCGACCGGCCCTTGCAACAGCATCGGGAGGTCGGGGAGGTAGCCGAGCGGCTCGGCGATCTGGACCGTTCCGCCCCGGCCGAGCGGGGAGTCCCACAACGAGCGCATGCCCGCCCAGGCGTTGGCGCCCTTGTCGCCACGGAAGGTCTTGGCGATGACCACCTCCGGCCAGCCACGTGCCTCCGCGTCCGTCTCCGGCGGGTACTCCAGGTGGTAGACGATCGTGGCGCGGCTGCCCGGCTTGTACCGCACCACCCGCGGGGTGCAGGCGGCGAGGCGCAGCTCGGCGTAGGCGGGAGAGGCCGCGCGCATGGTTGCCTCCAGCAGCTCCCTGGCCGCCACCGGGTCGGTCAGCACCGGCATCGACGGCAGCGTGACCTCGCCGAGGCCGGCCCCGGCCGGCTCGGCACGGAAATCCAGGCCCAGCTCTGGCAGCTGGTAGCGCCAGTCGTCGGTGCCGAAGGCCACCGCCTGCTGGTCAGGTCGCTGCGGGAGCGCGCCAGGCGGGTACAGCCGGCCTTCAACGCCCACCTGCGAGGGTTCGCCGACGCCGCCGGCCGGCGCCACGGTGAGCTGATACGGCCCGATCCAGTAGCCGCGCTTCAGGCGCAGCCGCTCCAGATCGCAGCCGAGCAGCACCAGCGCACCGGAGGCGAACTCGGGAACCTCGCTGGTGAGCGCGGCGGCGACCAGCCCGAGTGTCACCGCTGCCGTCAGCCAGGATGGCAGCTTGTCGAAACGGCGCAGGCCGTCCCAAAGCATCGAGGAGTTTGGCGAAGCGGGTGAAGGGACGGTGCTGGACATCCTGGCCTCACTTTCGGGTTCGCAAACCGTTCGGCAATCGCCGGACCGGGCCATCGCCGTCACGAGGCCATCTGGAGCGTGCTCAGATGCTCGCCTTGGTGCATTTTGGTCCGCTCGCGGGCCTCGCGCCACCAGAAATTTCTCGCCGACTCACCGATCGACCCGCGATCCCTGCCAGCCGGAATCCGGCGATACCTGCCAGCCGCCAGCGTGGGATTGGCGCTGGCTGCGATGCCCAGGGGATCGGCCCGGCGGAATGCTGAGCCGGGGGGAGGAAGGAGACCATCGTGCGCAACCGACGGCCGCTGGCGCTTGCCAGCTTCGTCGCGGTGCTGGCCCTGCTCGTGGCCGCCTGCGGCGGCAAGACCTCCGGCGGCACCAGCAGCAGCGGCAGCGGCGGCCCGAAGTACGGCGGGACGCTCAAGCTGCTCGGCAGCAGCGACGTCGACCATCTCGACACCGCGAGCGCCTATTACACCGTCAGCTACACGCTGGAGCGGGCGTTCGCGCGGCAGCTGTTCAGCTATCCGGCCTCAACCGACACGACCAAGGCCAACACCCCGGTCGCCGACGTCGCCACCGAGGTCCCGACCACCGCCAACGGCGGCATCAGCGCCGACGGCAAGACCTACACCATCCACCTGCGTTCCGGCGTGCGCTGGAACACCAGCCCGGCGCGCGAGGTGACCGCGCAGGACTTCGTCCGCGGCCTCGAGCGGCTGTGCAACCCGGTGGCGCCGGTCGGCGCGCCCGGCTACTACGAGAACACCATCGTGGGCATGCGCCAGTACTGCGACGGCTTCGCCAAGGCCGGCCAGGACGCCGCCTCGATCCGGAGCTACATCCAGTCGCACCACGTCGCCGGCCTCACCACCGGCGGCGACAAGACGCTCGTCGTCCACCTGCTGCGGCCGGCCACCGACCTCACCAACATCCTGGCGATGCCGTTCGCGTCGGCCGCGCCGGTCGAGTACCTCGACCACGTGCCCGACAGCAGCGACTTCCGGCACCACACGATCTCCGACGGCCCCTACCAGATCGTCACCTACCAGCCAGGCAAGGAGATCGACCTCGACAAGAACCCCGCCTGGCAGCAGAGCGCCGACCCGGTCAGGCACCAGTACGTCGACCACATCCAGATCACCGAGGGGCAGGACGAGGGGCCGGTGCAGCAGCAGATCCAGGCGGGCAGCGCCGACCTGGAGTGGGACACCACCGTCCCCACCGCCGACGTCCCCCAGCTGCAGCGGTCAGAGGACGGGCGGCTCGGCATCTACCCGGCGCTGGACACCAACCCGTACCTGCTGCTCAACCTGCAGAGCCCCAACAACCACGGGGCGCTGGCGAACGTCAAGGTGCGCCAGGCGCTCGAGTACGCCATCGACAAGGTCGCGATCGGCCAGGTCTACGGCGGGCCGTCGCTCAACACCCCGCTGGACCAGGTGATCCCGCCCGGCAACATCGGCTACCAGCAGTTCGACCTCTACTCGACGCCGGGGCACCGCGGCGACGCGGCCACCTGCAAGCAGCTCCTGACCCAGGCCGGCTACCCGAACGGACTGGTGCTCACCGACGTGGCCCGTAACGCCGGCAAGCACCCGGCGGTCGCGCAGGCGGTCCAGGCGTCGCTGCGGGCGTGCGGCGTCACCACCAAGATCGTCCCGGTCAGCCAGGCTGACTACTACGGCAAGTACCTCAACGACCCGGCCGCCTCCAAGCGCGGCGTGTGGGACATCTCCGAGCCCGGCTGGGTCCCCGACTGGTACGGCAACAACGGCCGCGCCATCGTCGAGCCGCTCTTCGACGGCCGCACCTACGGCCCGAACTCGACCGACTACGGCGACTACAACAGCCCAGCGGTCAACAAGCTCATCGACCGGGCGCTCGCCAGCACCGACCAGCAGGCCGCCGCCAACCGGTGGCACCAGGCCGACCTGCAGATCATGCGGGACGCCGCGATCATCCCGATCGAGACGCAGCGCAACCCGCTGTTCCACTCCAGCCGCGTCCAGAACGCGACCTACTCACCGTTCTCGCAGAACTTCGACATCACCAACCTCTGGCTGAACGGAAGCTGATCCGTTGCCTCGCAAGCAGAGCGGGTCATGACCCTCACCGGGGCGGCGGAGGCCACCGGGACCGGCGCCGGCGCGGCAAGGCCGGCGCCGGTCATCCGGGGACGCGGCCCGTGGCAGCTGGTATGGGCACGGCTGCGGCGCGACCCGGTGGCGATCGGCGCGGCGGCAACCATCGTCATGCTCACCGCGATGGCGGTCGCCGCGCCCGCCATCGCCCATGCCGTCGGTCACGGGCCCGACGACCAGTACCACGACATCGGCCTGACCACCGCCGGCCTGCCGGTCGGCCCGAGCCGCCGCTTCCTGCTCGGCACCGACAACCTCGGCCGCGACCTCCTGGTCCGCATCGCCTACGGCGCGCGCATCTCGCTGCTCGTCGGCGTGGTGGCCACCATGCTCGCCACCGCCGCCGGCGTGGCCGTCGGGCTGCTCGCCGGCTACTTCGGCGGCACCGTCGACCTGCTGCTGGCGCGCTTCATGGACGTCGTGCTGTCGTTCCCGTACCTGCTGGTCGCGATCGCGCTGGTCTCGGTGTTCCATCCGACCCTGACGATCTCGATCACCGTGATCGCCTTCTTCTCGTGGGCCGCGATCGGGCGCATCGTCCGCGGGCAGACGCTGTCGATCCGCGAGCAGGAGTACATCGAGGCGGCGCGGTCGCTCGGTTCAGGGACCCTGCGGATCATGTTCGCCGAGATCCTCCCGAACCTCGTCGCCCCGGTGATCGTGCTGGCGACGCTGCTGATCCCGACCGCGATCGTGTTCGAGGCGACCCTGTCGTTCCTCGGCCTGGGGGTCGTCCCGCCCACCCCGACGTGGGGCGGGATGCTCAGCGACTCCCTCTCCTTCTACCAGGTCGCCTGGTGGTTCCCGCTGTTCCCGGGCCTGGCGCTGCTGGTCACCACGCTCGCGTTCAACCTGCTCGGCGACAGCGTGCGCGACGCGCTGGCGCCGGTCGAGGGCGGATAGGTGCCGGCCCGATGACCGCCTTCCTCGTCCGCCGCGGCCTGTTCGGGCTGCTGGTGCTGTGGATCGTCAGCGTGGCGGTGTTCCTGCTGTTCTTCGTGACCCCGCACGACCCGGCCAGGACGATCGCCGGGCGGCTGGCGACCCCGCAGACGGTCGCGCTCGTCAACCACCGGCTCGGCCTCGACCGGCCGCTCATCGACCAGTACGGCAGCTTCGCCTGGCGGTTGCTCCACGGCGACCTCGGCTACTCCTACTACAACTCGGAGCCCGTGCGCGCGCTGCTGTTCAGCCGCCTGCCGGTGACCGCCTCGCTGGCGCTCGGTGCCGCGGTGCTCTGGCTGGTGGTGGGGATCGGCGTCGGGGTGGTCGCCGCGCGCCGGCCGCGCAGCCTGGCCGACCGGGGCGGCACGCTGTTCGTCCTGACCGGGCTGTCGATGCCGACGTTCCTGCTCGGCCTGCTGCTCATCTACTTCCTGTTCTTCAAGCTGCACCTGGCCGGCATCGACCTCTTCCCCGCCAGCGGCTACGTCGCGCTGACCCAGGATCCGGCGGGGTGGGCGCAGCACCTGATCCTGCCGTGGATCACGCTGGCGATGGTGATCGCCGCGACCTACTCGCGCCTGACCCGCAGCTCCCTGCTCGAAGTGCTCGGCGAGGACTACATCCGCACCGCACGCTCCAAGGGCCTCTCCGAGCGCCGGGTCGTGTACCGGCACGGCCTCCGTAGCGCGCTCACCCCGGTCTTCACCCAGTTCGGCATCGACATCGGCACGCTGCTCGGCGGGGTCATCGTCACCGAGCAGGTCTTCGGCCTGCCCGGGCTCGGCCAGCTCGCCCTGCAGTCGGTCACCAACCAGGACCTGCCGGTCATCATCGGCACCGTCCTGCTCGCCTCGTTCTTCATCGTCGTCGCCAACGTCCTCGTCGACCTCGGCTACGCCATGCTCGACCCGCGCGTGCGCCCGTCCTGAGATACTGGTTCAAGGGGATCTCGGGGGAGCGGCGCGTGGCACGGGAATGGCGGGTGGTCCCTCGCCGCCAATGCCGTGCCGATCCTGGGTGTCGCCGCGGCCGTGGCGCTGCTGGTCGTCCTCGACCGACACCTCAACCTCCCACCTCGGCTTCCGGTGCATCGTCCGCGGCCGGCCCGACCAGCGGGGTCCCTCTGGAGACGTGAGTCAGCGGGCGCGGCCCTGCTTCAGGACGTCGACCGACTTGGCGATGCGGCGCTGCCGCGTCTCCTCGGTCTTGGCGCCGGTGACCTGGAGCACGTGCCAGGACCTGTTGCTGTAGGACAGGCCGTCGAAGGTGCGCCTGGCCGCCGGCTCGGCGTCCAGCGCGGCGGCGAGATCGGAAGGGACGGCCACCTCGCGCGGGGCGGTGTCGAGCTCCATGTCGACGTCCACCTCGTCACCCCCGGCGACCCCGGCGCCGGCCCGGTTCTCGGCGCTGACGCCGACCATGTACCTGCCGCTCACCACCGCCACGGTGCTGCGGTAGGTGTAGCCGTTGATGGTGACCTTGACCGCTGGCCGCCTGCCCGACCCGAGGGCCTCGACGACCTCATCGGGAACCTGGATGCCGGTGGCGGTCTTGCCACCCTGCAGGATGGTGGTGCGGAACCGCATGGTGCTCCTCTCGCTACCTGGTCACTGACCGGCAGCGTACGACCAAAGCATGACTGAGGCTCATGCCTCCAGGACGACCGCCAGGCCCTGGCCGACGCCGATGCAGATGGCGGCCAGGCCCCAGCGAGCGCCGCGGCGGCGCAGCTCCCAGGCGAGGGTGCCGAGGATGCGGGCGCCGGAGCAGCCGATCGGATGACCGAGCGCCACCGCGCCGCCGTTGGGGTTGACGATCTCGGGGTCCAGCTCGGGCCAGGAGTCCAGGCAGGCCAGCGCCTGCGCGGCGAAGGCCTCGTTGAGTTCGACGACCGCCAGGTCGTCCCAGCCGATCCCGGCGCGCCGCAGGGCCGCGTTGGCGGCCTCGACCGGCGCGATGCCGTAGAGCTGGGGCTCGACGGCGTGGACCGCCTGGGCGGCGATCCGCGCCAACGGCCGCTCACCCAGCTCCTCGGCGGCCCGCCGGTCGCCGACCAGGACCGCGGCGGCGCCGTCACTGAGCTGGGAGGCGTTGCCGGCGGTGACGGTGCCGTCCCGGCGGAACGCCGGCCGGAGCTTGGCGAGCTGCTCGACGGTGGTGTCCGGGCGGATGCCCTCATCGCGCTCGAGCCCGGTGTCGGCGACCGCGGCGACCTCCTCGGCGAACGCGCCCCGCTCCCAGGCCTGGTGCGCCCGGCGGTGGCTCCGGACGGCGAAGGCGTCCTGGCGCTCACGGTCGATGCCGAACTTGTCGGCCAGGATCTCGGCGCCCTCGCCCAGCGAGACCGTCCACTCCGCGGGCATGCGCGGGTTCACCAGCCGCCACCCCAGGGTGGTGGAGACCAGCTGCGCGTCGCCCTTGGCGTAGCCCCGGTCCGGCTTCATCAGCACCCACGGCGCGCGGCTCATCGACTCGACCCCGCCGGCGACCACCAGCGAGGCGTCGCCGAGGGCGACGGCACGGCCCGCCTGGATGACCGCCTCCAGACCCGACCCGCAGAGCCGGTTGACGGTCACGCCTGGCGTGGTGACCGGGAGCCCGGCCAGCAGCGCCGCCATCCGGGCGACGTTGCGGTTCTCCTCGCCGGCGCCGTTGCCGTTGCCGAGGATCACGTCGTCGACCCGGGCCGGATCAAGGCGCGGGGAGCGGGCGAGGAGCTCGCGCACGACGTGGGCGGCCAGGTCGTCGGGGCGGACGCCGGCGAGCGCCCCGCCGTGCCGGCCGACCGGCGTCCGGACGGTGTCGAGGACGAAGACGTCGGCGCTCATGTGCACGCTCCCGGTGGTCTGCCGTCGTCGCGGCACGGTGGTCTCCCATGGTGGCGGGGATCACCCCGATCGCGCCATCAACGCAGCCACCGCCCGCCCCGCCGAGTTCGGCGGGGCGGGCGGTGGCGGGTTCCGCCGCCTCAGGCGTGGGCGGCCGCTCCGGACCGGGACATGATGCGGCCGACGTTCTCCTCGGAGAAGAACTCGGCGGGTGAGGTCACGCCGGCGTTGACCCGCGCGAACCCGTCCATCGCCTCCTGGTTGCCGGCCATGGCCGCCAGCAGCTGCTGCAACTCGGGCGGCGGCGGCTCCAGGGTGGCGAACTCGGTGGTCAACTCGTACATCGGTAGGACCTGCCGGTCGCGTGCTGACCGGTAGTCCTCCATCGCGTCGTCAAAGGGGCGGGCGCCGACGAAGGTCTCGTCCAGCGCGGTGACGCACAGCTCGGCGTCCCGGAAGGCATCGTGGATGCCCTGGGCGGTGATGAAGTCCCGGTTGTAGCCGGCGTCTCCGACCAGCGCCCAGCCAGGCCCGTACGGCTTGCGGAAGTAGTTCGGCACGGCGGTGCCGACGAAGCGGGTCTCCCGCTTGGCGGCGCGGACCCGGTCGGCGAAGGCGGGCGCCAGGTCAAGCATCTTGAGGTAGTTGCCCTCGATGTCGTTCCGGTTGGCCTCAAGCTCCGCGTACGGCCAGCCGCAGATCAGCACCGTAAGGTCGTCGTTGGTGGGCCACGCCGCGAAGGCCCGGTCCGGGCGGATGAATGTCTCGAAGCCGCCAATCGGCAGCCCGCTCCAGTAGGCGTAGTAGCCGCACAGGAGCTGGGGCTTCTCGTTGTACTGCTCGGCCCCGACGGCGCGGACGACGAACGAGTGCCGCCCGTCCGCGCCGACGACCACCCTGGCGTGCTCGGTGACGGTCTGGCCGTCCTTGCCGTGGCCGCGGATGCCGGTGACGTGTCCGTCCTCGATGAGGACATCGGAGACGGTGAACCCCTCCCGGACCTCGGCCCCCGCCTCGGAGGCGGCGTTGACCAGCAGCTTGTCCAGCACCGTCCGCCGCGGGCCGTACGCGACCGGGTTGTCGTCGGTCCCCGGCGCTCCGGAGAGCGTGAACGGGCCGAAGTCGAAGCTGTAGGTGTCGATCGGCGGGCATCCCGTCGCCAGCAGCCGGTCGAGCACGCCCCACCGCCGCAGCGCCGCCACGCCCGGCGGGTGGACCAGGTGGGTGGAGATGGTGTCGCTGGGGAACGTCGCCCGGTCCACCACCAGGACCTCGTAGCCCTTGCGGGCCAGCAGCATCGCGGTCGGCGATCCGGCGCAGCGCGCGCCAACGACGATCGCGTCGTACTGGTTCTTGGCCATGTCGCTCTCCCTGCTCGGTGCGGGTGAGCAGAGGATGTGCGCCGGCCGGCCGGGAAGTATCGGGGAGGTCCCCGAGTTACGGGCTGATCTTCTCCCGCGTGACGAAGGCGGCCGCCTCGGCGCGGTTGCGCAGGCCGAGCTTGGCCAGCAGGTTGCCCACGTGGGTCTCGACCGTCTTGCGGGTGATGTAGAGCCGGTCACCGATCTCCTGGTTGGAGAGCCCGGCGCCGATGAGCTGGAGGATCTCGGTCTCGCGCTTGGTCAAGGCGCCGACCCCCTTCGGGCCGGTCCGGATGGGCGCGCCCAGCGACCGCAGGACCGCGGCGGCGGCGTCGGCGTGCCGCGCGGCCTCCAGCCGTTCGAAGTCCTCCAGTGCCGCCTTGGCTTCGGCGATGGCGACCTCGGGTGAGCGCTCCGCGAGCGCGCGCGCCATCTCAAGGCGCGTCCGCGCCAGCTCCATCGGCAGCTGGGCACGGGCGAAGCCTTCGAGCGCGGCGTGCAGGCAGGCGCGCGCGTCTCCCTCTCCGCTGGCGATGCAGATCCGCCCCTTGGCGAGCGCGGCGGCTGCCTTCAGGTACGGTCCCCGCTGCGCCCCCGCGACCAGGTCGAGCCGCTGGGCGATCCGCGCCGCGTCCTCGACGTCGCCCTCCTCCAGGCGGACGTCCACGAGCAGGGCCAGCAGCGGTCCCACCATGATCGTCTCGCCGACCTCCGGGACCAGGTCGTCCGGGCCCTGGGTGGCTCGTTCGAGCAGGTCCCGCGCCAGCGGCAGCTCGCCGCGGGCGAGGTAGAGCGCGGCGAGCGTGCGGACGGCGTCGGGATGTTGTTCCAGGCCGGCCAGCAGCTGGGCGGCCTCTTCGAGGCGGCCCTGCCGGACACGGAGGTCCGCGAGGCGGATGATGGCGGCGGCGCGCCGCTGCGGCATGCCCCGGTCGAAGTGCCTGGCGGCCTCGACGAGCTCGGTCTCGGCCTCGTTCCAGCGCCCGGCGGCGGTGAGGATGCCGCCGTAGTGGGCACGGCAGAACGCGGCGACGACGTTTCTCCGCCGCATGAAGTCGGCGGCGGCGCGCATCCACTGGTCGGCGCGCGGGACGTCGTTGACCAGCTCGCACGCCCAGAAGAACCCGCAGAACATCGAGTCGACGGTGCTGAGGTCGGTCAGCTCGCCGGCGCAGGCCGCCGCCAGCGCCTCGTCGATGAGGACCAGCCCCTCCTCGACGCGGTCGACCATGATGTACAGGCTGCCGAGATACCCCAGCGCCTCGAACTCGACGCCGGGATCGCCGAAGCGCCGCCCGATCTCCATCGCCTCCAGGAGCATCGCCTCGCGCGCCCCGACGTCCGGCTCCGGGAAGGACTTGATGATCAGCACCCAGCCGCGCTCGGGCCCGTCTGCCCCGGCCTCCTCGAGGATCCTCAGGGCCCGCGCGAACCACCCGCTCTGGACGGCCCAGTCCCCGAAGACGTTGCCGGTGATCCAGGCAACCATGCGCGCGGTCCGGCCGGCGGCCATGCGCTCGCCTTCCCGCCGGTAGGCGGAGTAGGCGCGCTCGTAGTGGGTGGTGGCGGCGGCGTACTCACGCTCGAGGTACAGCGCCTCGGCGAGTCCTTCGAGGACCTCGCCGGATTCGGTCTCGGCGAGGGCGGCCTCGAACACACGGCGAGCGGTGGCGGCATCGCCGTCACGCAGCGCCGCCAGGCCTTGCTCGATCAGGGGCGAGTTCACCAGCCGATGATCGCAGCACCGGCCCGCGAGCCTCCAGTCACAGCTCCCTGCCGGTGCGCTCCTCCCTCACCGCTCGCTGATCGAGGCGGCCCGCGCCCGCGCCTCCGCGATCTCGCGAAGGGCGGCATCCAGACCCTCGAAGCCGGCGGTGGAGGACGACTTGCCTGGCTCCAGGTCCTTGTAGATGTTGAAGAAGTGCTCGATCTCGTCGAGCAGGTGCCTCGGCAGGTCGTCCAGCTGGTGGACGTGCTGGTAGTCCGGGTCGCCGTCGAGGACCGAGATGATCTTGGCGTCCGGGCCCGCCTCGTCCTCCATCCAGAACACGCCGACCGGCCGGGCCATCACGTAGCAGCCGGGGAAGGTCGGCTCCGCCAGCAGCACCAGGACGTCGAGCGGGTCCCCGTCCTCGCCGAGCGTGCCGTCGAGGAAGCCGTAGTCGGCCGGGTAGACCGTCGCCGTGAACAACCGCCGGTCGAGCCGCATCACGTGCCGCTCGTGGTCGAACTCGTACTTGTTGCGGCTGCCCTTCGGGATCTCGATGACGACCTCGACCACCTCGTCGCTCATCGTCGCGCCTCCTCTCCACCGCTCGACGGTGAGCCTCAGGGTACGTCGGCGAGGGGACCGACAAACGGTTGTTCCGCGACTCCGTCAGGCGTATGGGCCGCGCCGGCCGGTGCTCCGCCGGGTCACGGCGGGGACGAACGCGGCGATCAGGACCGCGGCGGTGACGACCTGCAGGGTGTGGCGGATCCAGTCGACCCCCGCGGTGTGGCGCGCCACCAGCCGATCGTAACCCGAGCGCGAGCCAGTCGCTGGCGGTCCGGGTTGAGCGTCTACCGCGGGCCTGGCTAGCCGTCCCGTTCCCAGACGGCCGGATCGTGCACGAAGTGCACCCGCACGGCGTCCAGCCCGCGGAGCCGGGCGACCGAGGCCAGGTAGGCGTCGCGGCGGTCGTCGCCGGCCCGCGGCTCGCCGGACAGCAGCTCGTCGTCCGCGCCCTCCCACTCGGCGAGCGTCTGCACCGCCTGACCCGCGATCAGGACCGTGCCGGCAGCGGTGCTGACCACCAGGGACTGGTGGCCGGGAGCGTGGCCCGGCGTCGAGATCAGCCGCAGGCCCGGCGCGACCTCGGCCTCGCCGTCGAGCAGCTCGTAGGCCAAGCCGGGCACGTCCACCCATTCGGGGACGGTGTAGTCGGGCTCGTGGACCATGGCCCATTCGCGCCGCTGCACGAAGATCGGCCGTCCTGGGAACAGGCCGTTCTGCCCGCTGTGGTCGGCGTGCAGGTGGCAGTTGGCCACCGCCGTCACGTCGGCCATGGCGATCCCGTGGACCGCCAGGGTGTCCCGGATGGGGTACCGCTCGGGCGAGAAGAGCTCGTCGAGCTCCGCGTTCCCGGTGCCGAACCCGGTGTCGAACAGGAAGACGCCGTCCCGGTGCGTGACCGCGTGGGCGACGATCGGGAACGGTTTCCCTGCCGGCCAGCGCTCCTCCTCCGGGAGCCGCAGCTCGCCAAGGCGCAGGGGAAGGATCGAGGCGTCCACCTCCCCAGCCTCGCCGCGGTGCCGCCCGGATGCAACCCGTACCGGCTTCGCCGACAGCGGAACCGGCGGGTGCCCGTGGCCGGCCCGGTCGCGCACGACCTCCTCGAACCGCGCGGGCGGCGCTCCTAACCGCCGTGCACCGTCGCCAGGACCAGGTCGTAGGCGGCGGTGTAGAAGGGGACGTCCAGCACCTTGCCGTCGGGCGCGGTGCCCGGCTCGTGGCGCTGAAACCCGGTCACCAGCGAGCGCTTCACCCCGAAGACGGCGTCGGAGTCCAGGTGGGGATCGCCGGCGACGAACACGTGGGTGATCAGCTTCTGGAAGCCGGCGGCCTCGACCATGAAGTGGACGTGGGCCGGCCGCATCACGCCGCGGCCGGCGGCGGCGAGCAGCTCGCCCACCGGACCGTCGGTGGGGATCGGGTAGGCGGTCGGTTTGACCGTCCAGAACCGGAAGCGCCCGTCACCGTCCGAGAACAGGTGGCCGCGCGCGCGGGCGTGGTCCAGATCGGCGTACTGGACGTCGTAGAGGCCCTCGTCGTCGGCCTGCCAGACCTCGATCCTGGCGCTGGCGACGGGCTTCCCCGCCGGCGACCGCACCCGGCCCTGGACCAGGCAGGGTTCGCCGGGAGCGCCGCCGGCGATGTCCGCGCCCAGCTCGAACCGTGGCGAGCCCTCCACGAAGAACGGCCCGAACACGGTGGACTCCGTCGCCTCGGCCGGCCGGCGGTGGTTGATCCCGATGGTGAGCATCGAGATGCCGAGCACGTCGGAGAGGAGGATGAACTCCTGGCGCTGGTCGGTGGTGATCTGGCCCGTGCGGGTGAGGAAGTCGATCCCGCTGGCCCATTCCTCCTCGGTCAGCCCGACCTCGCGCACGAACGCGTGCAAGTGCCTGACCAGGCTCTGCATGACCGTCCGCAGCCGCTCGCCGGTCGATCCCTCGAAGCTTGCCAGCACCGCCTGGGTCAGCTGCTCGTCGTCGAGCTCGGGCTGAAGGGCGGTCTTCCGGTCGGCCACGCTGCCCCCTCCTTCGCCGCATGATCGATTCGTCCACTGCGCACAGTACCGCTGGGCTGGCTCGCGCCATGCGGACCTGCCACCCTTCACGCTGGGAGGCCGGTGATGCAGTTCCAATACGAGACCCTGGCGGGGCGGGTGCTGTTCGGCGTCGGTGTGGTCGCGCGCCTCGGCGACGAGCTGGACCGGCTCGGCACCACCCGCGCGCTGGCGATCGCCAGCCAGCGCGCCGCCGGCGAGCTCGCCGGCCGGCTCGGCACCGAGCGCTGCGCCGGGGTCCATACCGGCGTCGCCGAGCACGTGCCGGTCGAGGCCGCGGCGGCGGCCAGGGAGGCCGCCGGCAGGGCGGGCGCGGACTGCCTGGTGGCCATGGGCGGCGGCTCCGCCATCGGGCTGGCCAAGGCGGTGGCCCTGGAGCTGGACCTGCCGATCGTGGCGGTCCCGACCAGCTACTCCGGCTCGGAGATGACCCCGATCTACGGGCTCACCAGCCGCCAGGGCAAGCGCACCGGCCGCGACCGGCGGGTGCTGCCACGGGTGGTGCTGTACGACCCGGAGCTGACCGTCGGGCTGGCCCCGAGGGTCTCGGGGTCGAGCGGGATGAACGCACTGGCACACTGCGTCGAGGCGCTCTACGGGCCCGGCGCGAACCCGGTCACCGCCCTCTCCGCCCTCGAGGGCACCAGGGCGCTCGCCCGCGGCCTGCCGGTGGCGGTCAGCCGGCCGGACGACCTCGACGGCCGGACGGACGCGCTGTACGGCGCCCACCTCGGCGGCGCCTCGCTCGCGGTGGCCGGCGTCGCCATCCACCACCAGCTCTGCCACGTCCTCGGCGGCACCTTCGGGCTGCCGCACGCCGACCTCAACGCGGTGGTCCTCCCCCACGCCGCCCGCTTCGTCAGCGACGCGGTACCGGCTGAGCTGGCGCAGGTGGCCAGGGCGCTCGGGGCCGAGGAAGCGGCCACCGGCCTGTACGACTTCGCCCGACGCCTCGGCACCCCGTCGAGCCTCGCCGAGCTCGGCATGGCCGAGGGCGACCTCGAACGGGCGGCGGAGCTGGCCGTCACCGCCGTCGCCCGGGCACCGAGGCCCGCCGGCATCGAGGACATGCATGCACTGCTCCGCGACGCCTTCCAGGGCAGGCGACCGGGTTGATGGCGCTCCCGGATGCGACCAGGCGGGGCCGGGTGCCACCCTTGCGGTCGCATGACCACGGTCGATCCGGGATCATGACGGTGCGGCAGGGCAAGCCAGCAGGGAGGCGCCATGGGATCGTACGAGGACGCCGTGCGCACGCTCGCGGTGGAGCTGGGTGGCGTGGAGCAGGCCTTCCGTGACCTGACCGACGAGCAGTGGCAGCTGCCGACCAAGCTCCAGCCACTCGACGAGACGCTGCCGAACTGGACGGTGTTCGAGCTCGCCGGCCACTTCGACATCTCCATCGGCCTGACCCGCATGCTGGTCGCCGAGCAGCAGCCCGGCGGCCAGCCCGGCCGCGACCGGGTGAGCTTCTTCATCTTCCCGCGCTCCGAGGTCGCCCCGGTCGTCTACGACTACGCCTACAAGATGGTGGAGGGCAAGACGCCGCGGCAGATGCCCGACGTCCTGCACGACACCTTCACCGGGACGGTCCAGGACGCCAGGTCCAACCCGCCGGAGACGGTCGGCTCCGGCTACTACGCGCTGATGCGGCTCGACGAGTTCGTCCCCAGCCGGGTGGTCGAGGCGGTGGTGCACGGCTTCGACCTCACCGACGCGGTCGGCCGCGACACCATCGCCACGCCTGAGGGGGTCGCCCTGACCGCGGCGATCCTCGACGAGCTGCTGGCCAGGCGGACGGTGGCCGGCCGGCCGGCGGACCTCGCCGACGACCTGGCGTGGGTGCGTGCGGCGTCCGGCCGTGCCGAGCACCCCGACCCGCGCCTGCCGCTGATCGGGTGAACCAGGCGGCGTTCGCCCGGTCAGCGACCGGTGAAGCTGGCGGCGCGCCGTTCCAGGAAGCTGCGGACCCCTTCGGCGGCGTCCTGGCTGGCGAGGATGGCGGGCAGCAGCTCCCCCAGCTGCGCGACGGCGGCCTGCTCCGCCGCGGCCTTGGCGACCCTTGCGTTCGCCAAGGTTCCCCGCACCCCGAGCGGCGCCTGGGCGGCCACCAGGCGGGCGAGCTCGACCGCCCGGCCGAGCTGCGTCCCGGCGGCCACGACCTCCTGGACGAGCCCGATCCGCCTGGCCTCCTCGGCGCCGAACTCCTCCGCCGTCAGCAGGAACCGCATGGCGTTGCCCCACCCCAGCTGCGCCGGGGCGCGGAAGGTCGCGCCGCCGAACGGCAGGATGCCCCTGGCGATCTCCAGCTGGCGGAAGCGCACGTCGGCGGCTGCCACCACGATGTCCGAGGCGAGCGCCAGCTCGATCGAGAGCGTGAACGCGATGCCCTGGACGGCCATGACCACCGGCTTGGGCACCTGCTCGCCCCAGACCCCGAAGGGGTCGATCCGCCGGCCGCCCGACAGCGCGACCGCGCCGCGCTCGGCCACGGCCGGACCGACCTCGGCGAGGTCCAACCCGGCGGAGAAGTGCTCGCCGTGCGCGTACAGCACGCCGACCCGCAGCTCGTCGTCGTCGGCCAGGCGCTCGTATGCCGCCGCCAGCTGCGAGAGCGCCGCCAGGTCGAAGGCGTTGCGCTTCTCCGGCCGGTTGACGCCGATCAACAGGACGTGACCGTCCCGCTCGACGCTGATGCGCTCGCCCTCGGCGGGTCCACCTGCAGCCATGCCGCCACCTCCCACGGTTGGTCCCCGGCGGCACCGTACCTGACCGCCGGCGCCACGCACCCGTGGACCCGGGCGGCAAGGCGCCGCGCCGCGGCATCGGCCGCGCGTCGCCACCGTCGCCCCGGACCGCGGGCGGTCCGCGTACGAGCGGCATCGCGCGGGTATCGATGGTCCCGCTGACGAACCAGGAGGAGGTGGTCACCGCGGACGGCGTGCGGCTCCGGCGGGGACGGCTGTTCGATGGCACCAGCGGTCGCTCGTTCATCGCGGCGGTCGACCACGGGCTGACGACCGGCCCGCAGCCGGGCGCCGAGCAGGCGCCGGAGCTGCTGCAGAAGGTGCTCGGCTTCCAGCCGGACGGGGTGCTGCTCTCCCCCGGCCTGCTCGCCACCGCCGGGGAGCTGCTCGCCTACCGCGCCGCGCCGGCGATCCTGGTCAGGGCCGACTGGCTGATCATCGACGAGCGCCTGCGCTATCTCGGGGAGCAGCACCGCCTGCTGTGCACGCCGGCGGAGGCGGCCGCCATGGGCGCCGACGCGCTCGCGGTGTTCCTGGTGCTCGGCGCGGCCGACGGCGCGACCTTCGCCGACAACGTCCAGGCGGTCGCGACCACCGCCCGCGCGGCCGCCAGGGTCGGCCTGCCGGTGGTCGTCGAGACGGTGCTGTGGGGCGCGCGGGCCACCGACCCGCGCGATCCCGAGCTGCTGGCGCTCGGCTGCCGGATGGCCGCCGAGCTGGGCGCCAGTGTGGTGAAGACCCAGTACACCGGTGACCCGGAGAGCATGGCCGAGGTGGTGGGCGGCTGCCCGGTGCCGGTGCTGGTCCTCGGCGGGCCACGGGCCGGCGACGAGGCCGCCCTGCTCGACGAGACCCGCGACGCGCTCAGGGCGGGCGCCAGCGGGGTCGTCTACGGACGCAGGCTCTGGCAGGCGGACGACCCGGCCAAGCTGGCCGCGGCCGTGCGCGCGATCATCCACCAGGAGGGGTCCGGGTGAACACGCTGGTCGTCGGCGACCGCTTCATCGCCGCGGACGCCTTCCAGGCGGCGATCGAACGGGAGGTCGGGGCGGGATTCGGGCCGCTGCGGACGGTCGCCTGGTCGGCCGACCCGTCCGAGCAGCACAGCCTGCAGCAGGTGATGGAGCGCGACGGGCCCGACGCGGTCCCGGCCCCGCCGGAGATCGTCGCGGCGGCGGCCGGCGCCGAGCTGCTGGTGGTGCACTTCGCGCCCGTCCCGGCGGCCGTCTTGCGCGCGGCGCGCGACCTGGCGGCGGTGGTCGTCGCCCGGGCCGGGGTCGAGAACGTGAACCTCGCCGAGGCGAGCCGCCGCGGGGTCGCGGTCGTCAACGTGGTCGGGCGGAACGCGGCCGCGGTCGCCGAGCAGACGCTGGCGCTGCTGTTCGCGGAGGTGCGGGACGTCGCCAGGGCCGACGCCGGGATCAAGGACGGCGGCTGGCCGAAGCGGTTCTCCGGTCCCGTGTGGGAGCTGGCGGGGCGCACCGTCGGGATGATCGGGTTCGGGCACGTCGGGCGGCAGCTCGCCAGGCGGCTGGCCGGGTTCGGGGTGCGGCTGCTGGTCTTCGACCCGTACGTGGACAGCGACACCGTCGACGCGCTCGGTGGCCGCAAGGCCGCCGACCTCGACCAGGTGTTCCGCGAGAGCGACGTGGTCACCTTGCACGCCCGCCTGACCGACGAGACCCGCCGGTTCATCGGGCGGGAGCAGTTCGACCTGATGAAGCCGACCGCCTACTTCGTGAACACCGCCCGCAGCCGGATGGTGGACTACGACGCGCTCTTCGACGCGCTCTCCGAGCACCGCATCGCCGGCGCCGGGCTCGACGTGCACGAGGACGAGCCGCTGCCGCCCGACAGCCGGTGGCGGAGCCTGGACAACGTCACCCTCAGCGCGCACGTGGCCGGCTCCACCGTCGAGGCCTGGGACAACTCGGTCCGGCTGGTGGCCGAGGCGGTCCGGGAGCTGGCCGAGACCGGCCAGGCCGTGACCACCGTCAACGCTGAGGCGCTGGGGAGATCCGGTCGGCAGTGAGCGAGCTGCTGCTCGGCTTGGACGCCGGGCTGACGGTCACCAAGGCGGTGGTGTTCCGGCCCGACGGCACGCCCGTCGGCGCCGGCCAGGTCTCCAGCCAGCAGCGCAGCCCGCACGAGGGCTGGGTCGAGAAGGACCTCGACGACCTGTGGGCGGGCGCGGGCCGGGCGATCGCGGAGGCGCTGGAGGCCGCCGGGGTCGCCGGCGGGGAGATCGCGGCGGTCGGTCCCACCGGGCACGGCGACGGCCTGCTGCTGCTCGACGCCGAGCGGCGGCCGGCACGCCCGGCGATCCTGTCGCTGGACGGCCGTGCGGGCGCCGTCCAGGCGCGCCTGCACCGCGACGGGGTGGCGGCGAGGGCACTCGAGCTGGTCGGCGAGGCGCCCTTCGCGGTCGAGCCGCCGGTGCTGCTGGCCTGGGTCAAGGAGCACGAACCCGACGTCTACCGCCGCATCGGCCACGTGCTGTTCTGCAAGGACTGGCTGAAGTTCAGGCTGACCGGCCGGGTGACCACCGACCCGACCGACGCGAGCGCCGGCTTCACCGACGTCCACAGCCAGGGGTACGCCCCGGGTGCGCTGGCATTGTTCGGGCTCGACGAGCTGGAAGGCGCGCTCCCCGAGATCGTCCGCTCCTACGAGGTGGCCGGCGAGGTCACCGCCGAGGCGGCGGCCGCGACCGGGCTGGCGCCTGGGACGCCGGTCGTCTCCGGCCTGCACGACTGCGACGCCTCGGCGGCCGGGTGCGGCGGCGTCCGCCCCGGGCAGCTCACCATGATCGCCGGCACCTTCAGCATCAACGAGGCGATCAGCGACGGTCCGGTCAGCGACGAGCGTCTCCTCTGCCGCAACTGGGTGGAGCCTGGCCAGTGGATGACCATGGCCAACTCGGCGGCGTCAGCCACCAACCTGGAGTGGTTCGTGGGCAGGCTCGCCCCGCTGGAGGCCGAGCGCGCGGCGGCGGCCGGCTCCTCGCCGTTCGCGTTCGCCGGTGACGAGGTCGCGGCGACCCTCGGCGACCCGTCGCGCGTGCTGTACCTGCCGTTCCTGTACGGCTCCCCTCAGCATCCCGACGCCACCGGCGCGTTCGTCGGGCTGAAGGGGTGGCATACCCGCGGCCACCTGTTGCGGGCGGTGTTCGAGGGGGTCGCGTTCAACCACCGCACCCACGTGGACGCCCTCCGCGACCACTTCGACGTGCGCGACCTGCGGCTCACCGGCGGCGGGTCGCGCAGCGCGGTCTGGGCGCAGGTGTTCGCGGACGTGCTCGGGCAGCCGGTCTCGGTCACCTCGTCGAACGAGGCCGGCGCGCTCGGCGCCGCGCTCTGCGCGGCGGTGGCGGCCGGCCTGCACCCGTCCGTCGCCGACGGCGCGGACCATGCCGTCCGGGTGACCCGGACGTTCGATCCCGATCCGCGCCGCCAGGCCGAGCTGACCGAGGTCTACGACCGTTACCTGGCCCTGGTCGGCGCGCTCGCGCCCGAGTGGGAGCGCTGGGCGCGCCGCTGAGGCAGGAGCTGGTGGTCAGGGTCAGGCGCCCTGCAGGCGGTCGGCGATCCGGTGGAGGGTGACCGCGGCGCCCCGGCGGAGCAGCCGGCGTCCAGAGGTCCCCGGGTCCGGGATGACCGGAGCGTCCGGCAGTGCCGAGTGGGCCAGCTCGCGGGTGACCCGCTGGGCGGTGGGGTAGGCGGCTGGGTTGAGCATCGTGGCTACCTCCCTGCTGTTGTTTCCAGCGAAATGGCTTACGGTGGTAGTAGGATACCATGGGAGCAACCAACTAAACAAGTTTCGCTGGAAGCAGGAGGGGAGCATGTCCGAGCGCGGGGCCGGCGCTGCCGGGCGGTGGAGGCTGTACGGGGGCCGGCTCTGCCTGGACTTCGCCAACACGGTCGAACCGCGGGAGGCCGAGCCCTACCGCGACACCCTGGGCGGCTATGCCGACCTGGTGCGCTGGGCTCGCGGCCTCGGCGCGCTCGACGACGCCACCGCCGCACGGCTCCTCCGCACGGCGGCCGACCGCCAGGATGCGGCCGCGACCAGCTTCGCGGCAGCGATCACCCTGCGCGAGGCGACCTACCGGGCGTTCGCGGCGATCGCGCACGGCGCCGCGCCCGCGGCCGCCGATCTGGAGACCTTGCAGCAGGCGTACGCGGAGGCGATGCGCCACGCCCACCTGCGGCCCGGTTCGGCCCAGCTCGCCTGGGCCTGGGAGGACGACGAGCTCGACCGGGCCTGGTGGCCGGTGGCACGCTCCGCGGTCGAGCTGGCCACCGCCGGCGAGCTCGACAGGGTCAAGCAGTGCGCCTCATCGGGCGGCTGCGGCTGGCTGTTCTACGACACCAGCAAGAACCGCATCCGGCGCTGGTGCAGCATGGGCGAGTGCGGCGCCCAGACCAAGGCCAAGCGCCAGACCGCCCGCCGCCGCGCCTCCCGCACCCAGACCGGCTGATCGCCGCGGCGCGGATCGAGGGCTAGCTCGACAGCGCGTCAGGCGTGACCTGGAAGGGATCGATCACCCGAAGACCATCCAGGTCGGATCCGTGCTGGAGATCCTCGGTCAGCAGGTATTCGCAACCGGCGATTCGAGCCGCCGCCACGATCAGCCCGTCCCAGCAGGAAAGGCCGAAGCGGTCCTCGACCCTCCAGCCAGCCTCGAGCACCTCCGCCCCGGTTGGAACCGGTCGCCACGCAAGCAGGTCGCGGACGTCGGCCCTGGCCTGTTCGGGGTGCAGGCCGGGTCTGAGCCTTCGGGTGGTGGTCGCGTAGTACTCCTGCAGGACCTGGAAGCTCAGCCGCCCTGTCCGCGTCCGCCAAAGATGCTCGATCCACGCCAGGGCCTGCGGCTGCCTGCCCGGCTCGGAGGCGTCTCTCGCATAGACGAGCACGTTGGTGTCAACGAAGACCGGCACGGTCGTGGAGTTCCTCGCGAGTGGGGTAGGGCCCGGCGTCCTTGAGCGCTGAAGGCGCCCGCGCCAGGTACCGGCGTCGGGCCTCCTCGTAGGTTGACTGCGCCCGCATGTGCTCGCGGAGCAGCTCTCTGATCAGCCGGGAGACGCTCATGTCCCGGTGCGCCGCCTCGATGCGGGCCCACCTGGCCGTCTCCTCGTCGAGCGTGACCGTGACGTTCTTCATGACACGATTTTCGTGTCACACGGAATCCGTGTCAACAGCACCAACGTCGATCTGTGGATTACGGGTGCGTCGCTCCCTCGTGGCCGCGGTGCTCGGGCTGTTCGAGTTGGAAGGTGGAGTGCTCGATGTCGAAGTGGTCGCCGAGGCAGGAGCTGAGCCAGTGGAGCACGGCGGAGCCGTCGGTGTCCGGTTCGAGGACCACGTGCGCCGAGACCACGTCCATGCCGCTGGTGATGGTCCAGACGTGCAGGTCGTGGCAGTCCGCCACCCCGGGCGCCTCCAGGATGTGGCGGCGCACCGCGGCCAGGTCGACTCCCTTCGGGGTGGCCTCGAGCAGGACGTCGACCGCGTCCCGGAGGAGGTTCCACGTCCTTGGCAGGATGAGCACGCCGATCAGCGCCGAGGCGATCGCGTCGGCGGCGCGGAAGCCGGTGACGCGGATGACCACGGCGGCGACCACCACCGCGGCCGAGCCGAGCAGGTCGCCGAGGACCTCCAGGTAGGCGCCGCGCAGGTTCAGGCTCTCCGCCTGCACGTGCCGCAGCAGCCAGGCGGAGGAGGCGTTGGCGGCCAAGCCGAGCGTGGCGACCGCGAGCATCCCGCCGCTGGCGATCTCGGGCGGGTCGGCCAGGCGGTGCCACGCCTCGACCAGCACCGCGACCGCGACCCCGAACAGCAGCACCCCGTTGGCCACGGCCGCGAGGATCTCGAACCGGTAGTGGCCGAAGGTGCGCTCCGGCGTGGCCGGGCGGCCGGCGAACCAGATGGCGAGCAGGGCCAGGCCGATGCCGGCGACGTCGGTGAGCATGTGGCCGGCGTCGGCGAGCAGCGCCAGGCTGCCCGTGAGCAGCCCGCCGACCACCTCGACGAGCAGGATCGCCAGGGTGACCAGGAACACGGCGAGGAGCCGCCCGCGACCGGCGCGGGCGGCGCTCTGCCCGTGGCCGTGGCCGCCGCCCATCAGGCTTCCCGATCGACCGTGGCGACCGGCCCGGCACCGGTCTCAGCTGGAATCACGCACACGTGAGCATGCTATCGGCATCTCGAACCGGGCCGGTCGCCGTGCCATCCGGACGGGTTCGGGGCAAGGTGTCACCGGGCGGGGTGCGATCCCGTCCTAGGTGGCGACGCCGGCGGAAAGGGACCAGCGATGGACGAAGGCCACGCCTACGAGGACCTCCGTCCCCTGCTGTTCTCGATCGCCTACCGCATGATCGGCAGCGTCAGCGAGGCGGAGGACATCGTGCAGGAGGCGTTCCTCCGCTTCCACCGCGCCGGCAGCGAGCAGGTCTCCTCGCCCAGGGCGTACCTCTCGGCGGTCACCACCCGGCTCGCCATCGACCATCTCCGCTCCGCGCGCGTGCGGCGGGAACGCTACGTGGGTGAGTGGCTCCCCGAGCCGCTGGTCACCGCCGAGGACGAGACCGCCGACCCCGCCAGGCACGCGGAGACCGCCGACTCCCTTTCGATGGCGTTCCTGGTCCTGCTCGAGCGCCTGTCGCCGGTGGAGCGGGCGGTGTTCCTGCTGCGCGAGGTGTTCGGCTACGACTACGAGGAGATCGCCGGCGTGATCGACCGGCGCGAGGACAACGCCCGCCAGATCGCCGCCCGCGCCCGCCGCCACGTCCAGGCCGGCCGGACCCGCTTCGAGGCGTCGCGCCGGCAGCGCGACGAGCTGGCCAAACGCTTCCTGGCGGTGTTCGAGGAGGGAGACACCGAGGGGCTGGTCGGCATGCTCGCCGAGGACGTGGTGATGTACGGCGACGGCGGCGGCAACGCGCCGGCGCTCAGCCAGCCGATCCACGGCGCGGTCAGGGTGGCGCGCTTCCTGGCGGGGCTCGCCCGCCAGACCAGGCAGGCGCACCTGCGCGTGCGGCCAGTCGACGTCAACGGCCAGCCAGGCGCGATCGTCACCGACCCCGAAGACCGGGTCGTCGGCGTGCTCTCGCTCGACATCGCCGACGGCCTGGTGCAGACGGTGCGCTCGGTGGTGAACCCGGACAAGCTCCGCCACCTCGGCCCGGTCACCGACTGGTCGCAGGTGCTGCGACCCCGGGAGCCCGGCGGCTAGCAGCGCCTCCGCGGTGCGCCAGGGTCGCGCTACAGCGCGTTGAGCCGTTCCAGGTCGGGCCAGAACGCCGGGGCGGTGGTGCGGAAGTCGTAGAGGCTGCCGCCGTAGGCGTGCTCGTCGAGGGCGCCGTCGACGTAGTCGTTGACGCCGGCCGCGGTCACCATGTCGCCGACGCCGCCGATGACGTGGACCGGCAGGCCGGTGCGGCTGGCCACGGCGGTGGTGTTGCCGCGGGTGTACTGGTAGGGGCAGTGCAGCGGGTTGGCCGGGCAGTCGTGGCGGTAGGACCAGTAGGACATCGGCTGCACCACGTCGGCGTGGCGTCCAACCTCGGACCAGGGGAACCCGGCCCAGATGGGCGGGTTCAGCGCCATCCCGAGCGGCGCCGGCACGATCGCCCCGATGGGGTAGCCAGGGCCGACCGCGGCGCGGACGCGGGCGAGATGGGCGGCGACGCCGGCGTTGAACTCGGCCACGCTGCTGCTCGCGCCCTGGTACTCGATGTCGATCGCGAGCGCGTCGAACCGCTGGCCGGCGGGGCTACGGAAGCCGGCGATCGCGGCGGTGCGGCGCACGTCGGTGTCCAGGTGCTCGCTGTAGCCAGGCAGATACCAGCCCACCACCCTGATGCCGGCGGCGTGGGCCTGCTCGATCCAGCTGCCGACCAGCGCGGGGTAGAGCACGTCGCTGGGGCTCGAGTACCGGGCCGTCTGCAGGTAGAGCGTGCGGACACCGTGGCTCGCGAAGACCTGCACGGTGGCGGCCGGGTCCAGGCTGTAGTCGAGGTAGTCGACCCAGACGCCGAGGCGCCGGAAGACGTCGGTGGCGGGGCGGGCCTGTGACTTGGCCCACAGCCGCGACGCCTCCACCCCGAGCACGGTCGCCGAGCCGCCGCCGGCGGCCACCGCGGCGGCGGCCTCGGTGGTGGTCGCGGCCGGAGTGACGTCGTTGCCCACCCACAGCTCGCCGCCGCGCTCGGCCAGGAACACGTGCGTCGGGCTGGTCCCGCGGAGCAGCGTCCAGGCGATGAACACCCGCCCCGCCGACGCCGCCACCCGCGGCGCGGCCCCCGGGGTGGCGAACAGGTGCGACCGGAACGAGCCGGTCGGGTTGTCGGCGTGGACGATCCGGCTGCCCTGCTGCCACGCCAGGTGGGTCACCTGGCCGGCGGTGGCGAGCGACGGCGCCCGGCTGCTCCCGTTGGCGGTCATGGCAGTGAACGACCAGCCAGATCCCGGGTTCCTGCCGAACAGGACCTCGGACGACCCGGTCACCGAGTGGGCACGGTCGAACGCGAGCACGGCGGTCCCGCTGGCGACCCGGGCCAGGCTGGGCCGGCCGTCGACGAACGGCGCGGCGGTGATCCGCTGGCGCGAGGTGGCCGTCCCGATCGTCTTCGCCTGGTACAGCGACGCCAGCCGTCCGGTGCCGACCCGCTCGCTCCAGACGGCCCACCACTGGCCGGCTGACGCCACCAGGTCGCCCGACAGTCCCGCGATGGTGGAGAGCCGGCTGCTCGTGCCGTACACCCCCGCCCGGTCGCGCCTGCCGAGGCGGGTGCCGTCGGTGGCGGCATAGAGGACCCAGGTCGCCGCGCCGTCGTCGGCGACGGCCAGGACCCGTCCGCTGTAGGCGCTCGGCGCTCGCTGCCAGCCGCCGCCGGCACCCTCGAACCAGATGAGGCGGGCGTCCGTGCAGCCTGGGCCCTGGAAGCGGGCGAACCCCCGGACTGCGCCGTCGGCGCCCTTGGCGGCATCGCCTGACCACGCGGTCTGCCGGCACGGGGCGGGAACCGCCGTGGCCGCGGACCCCACCGTCCAGCTCGCCGCCGCCGGCGTGGCGGCGGCCAGCACCGCGATGATGGTCATCGCGGCGAGCCTGATCCATGTGGGGGGGAGCCCGCTCCCCCCCACGCCCCCCCGGAACCTGGATCCCGCCGGATCCCGCCGTGATCCCATCGCTCCCCCACACCCAGAACCCAGATCCCAGCCAAGGTCACCGGGCCTGGGCAGGTTGTACCAGTTGCGAACCTGCGGGCCAAGGGTGGGATCGGTCAGCCGCTCCGCACGTCCACGTCGCCGGAGGAACTGCGCGCCTCGATGTGGCGGG
>DATLQA010000111.1:0-4837 GCA_035535495.1 Actinomycetota bacterium
CGAGGACGGCATCGTCCTTCCGACGGCCACCTTGGCGCCGGTGGTCCGCGCGATCGGCGACGAGCTGACCGGGCTCGGACCACTGGCGCCGCTGCTCGCCGATCCGGCTGTCACCGACGTCCTGGTCAACGGCCCCGACGACGTCTGGGTCGAGCGCGGCGGCAGCATCGAGCGAGCCGCCGTGCGGTTTCCTTCGGCGGCGGCTGTCGCCGCGCTGGTGCAGCGGGTGGTCGCCCCCATCGGGCTCCGGGTGGACGAGTCACGGCCCTGGGTCGACGACCGCCTCCCGGGCAGTGAGCGGTTCCACGCAGTGCTCCCACCACTCGCTCCCGACGGCCCGGTCGTCACCATCCGCAGCTTCGCCAGACGACGGCTCGAGCTCGGCGACCTGATCGAGCTGGGTGCCCTCGACACGGCCACGGCGCGGCTGCTCGAGGCCATGGTGGCGGCCGGAATCGCCATCGCCGTGTCCGGCGCAACCGGGACCGGCAAGACGACCCTGCTCAACATCCTCGCCGCCGTCATCCCGGCGCGGGAGCGGGTCGTGACCATCGAGGATGTCGCCGAACTGCGCCTCCCCGGCCCCCACGTCGTCCGGCTCGAGGCGCGTCCGCCCAACGTCGAGGGTCGCGGCGAGGTCCCGCTGCGCGAGCTGGTCCGCAACGCCCTTCGCATGCGCCCCGACCGCATCATCGTCGGCGAGGTCCGGGGTCCCGAGGTCATGGACATGCTCCAGGCCGCCAACACCGGTCACCGCGGGCTGCTGACCACGCTCCACGCCGGCGGTCCGGACGAGGTGCCCGCCCGTCTCGAGGCGATGGCCCTGGCCGCCCCAGGGGCAGGCCTCGACGTCGTCCGCCGGCTGGTCGCGGGCGGCATCGGTGCCGTCGTCCACCTGGAGCGTGCCCCCACCGGCCGCCCCACACGCCGGGTCAGCGTCGTCGCCGAGCTGGTCACCACCGACGACGATCGCGCCCTGGCGATCCCCCTGCGCACGGCCACCTCAGCCACCGGCCTCTCCGCCACCGGCCACGTCCCACGCTGGGCCGACCGCCTCGACCCCTCGGTCCTCCCCACCTTCGAGCCCACCCACCTGGCCGGCCGAGTCCGCGTCCTCTGCCCCCGGAGCCAGACCGAATGAAGGCAGCCGCCCAGCCCTGGAAGCCGTCGGCGGGTCGATGGCCCCCGTGGAGAAGGCCGCGCCGGCCCGCACGGCGGTCGGCCTCCCTGGGCTATCCCGGCACCGGGTCCCGGCCCCCCGATTCCGCGTTCCGCCGGGCCCGTCCGCCGGGCCCGCCGTACCCGCCCGGTCCTCGCCCGACCCGTGGTTCTCACCCGTCCGGTGCTGTCGCCCTTTCCGGCCCTCGTCGCCTCTCTACTCCTCCTGACCTATCCGCCTTCCCCAACCCAACGACGGGCCCGGCCGGCCCCACCAACAGGCTCGACCCACTCGGCCGGCGCGGGCGAAGGGCCAGGAGCGACCACCCGAGCGGGCTCCTCGAGAAGGTGCGCCAGATCCCCCGACCCGGTCGGGCGGCGACGCTGCGGCGGGAGATGGAGGAAGGCGTACCCGAGGTCGTCGACGTGCTCCGCGCGACCGTGGCCGCCGGGATCAACCCCCGGCGCGCCCTGCAGGCGGCGGCCGAAGGCGCCCCGGCGGCCCTGGTGGCCGTTCTCGACCAGGCGATCCGTGCGGCCGAGCTCGGGGCAGGGGCAGGACGCGCCCTGGCCACGGCGGCCGAGGCCGAACGGCTCACCGAGCTGGCCCTGGCCGGAGAGGCGCTCGACCTCGCGGAAACCACGGGAGCCCCGCCCGGCCCGGTCCTCGCCGGCGTGGCCACGGCAGCCGCGGACCGCGTCCGGTCTCGAAGGGCCATGCTGGCCGCCACCGCCCAGGCCCGGCTCTCGGCCCGAGTCGTGGCCGCGATGGCGCCAGCGTTCCTCTGCGTCCTCGCGCTCACCGCGCCGTCCGAGGCCGCGTTCCTGGTCCGCGAACCGCTCGGCTGGGCGACCCTCGTGGCGGCGACCGCCTTCGAGTCGCTCGGTATCTGGTGGGCCGCCCACATCGTCCGAGGCCCGGCCCCATGACCAGGCGACACCCACCACCCAGGCGCGTGTTCACCCCAGCGGGGCAGGAGCCACATCGCTTCCGGCGCCTCCGTCGGCCGGCCGTCGGGGTCGGCGCTGGCGTCCGGGTCGGCGCCGCGGTGCTCGTCGGTGCCGCCCTTGCGACGGCGGTTCCTCGGCTGGCCGTGGTCGCTGTGCTCGCTCTGGTCGCACGACCAGTTGCCGCCCGTGTCGCCAGGCGGCGTGCGGCCGACCGGCGGCTGGCGGCAAGGAGCCAGGCGGCACCCGCCGTCCTCGACCTGCTCGGCGCCGCCCTACGGGCCGGCCTCAACCCTCACAAGGCCCTGCTCCGGGTGGCTGAGCGAGCTCCCGACGTCCTCCTGGTGGACCTGGGTCTGGCGGCGGCCGTCTTGCGCCTCGGCGGGACCCCGGCCGCCGCCCTCCGGGAAGCCGCCGACCGGTCTGGGCTCGATGAGTTCCGCGCGGCGGCGGCCGCGCTCGAGGCGGCCGAACGCTGGGGAGCCCCACCGGCGGAGGCGCTTGCGGCCAGAGCCGAAGCCCTCCGCACTCGTGCCCGGCTGGACGCCGAGGCCGCGGCGGGCCAGGCCGCCGTCCGCCTCGCCTTCCCCTTGGTCCTCTGCTTCCTCCCCGCGTTCGTCCTGCTCACCGTCGTCCCCACGGTGGCCGGTTCCCTTCGCGCCCTCACCCCGTAGCTCGCGACCGGTCGTCGGTCGCCCGACTGCTTCGCCGTCGTCTCGCACCCGAGAAAGGAGCTGTCATGACCAGTACGACCCTGTCCCCGGTGACGCGCACCGCGCCGCTTCAGTTCAACCGCGAGAGCGGGAGCCAGACCACCGAGTACGCGTTGATCATGGTGGTTGCCGCCACCATCGCCTCCCTTGCTCTGGCCTGGGCGCGCAACGGCGCCATCGCCGACCTCCTCACCGGAGTCCTCGACCACGTTCGGTCCCTCTTTGGGATTGGCTAATGGCCTCCACTCCGTTGATGCGCCGCGCGACCGGCCGGCCGGAGCCGGACTCCGGGTCGGCCACGGTCGAGCTTGCGGCGGCCATCCCGCTGCTGGTGGCTGTCACCCTGGCCATGGTCGGCGTGCTGGGACTGGCGCGCGACCAGGTCCTCGCGCAGGGTGCGGCTCGCGAAGCGGCCAGGGAGGCAGCTATCGGTGGCGACCCGGCCAGGGCGTCGTCGGCCGCCCGGGCCGCGCTCCCGCCCGGGCGCGCTGCCGAGGTCGCGGTCGTGGCCGAGGGGCCGGCACGCGTACGAGCCTCGGTGGAGCTGCCCGTCGGCCTGCCCTTCGGCGTCCATCCCGTCGTCGTTAAGGCCACCGCGGTCGCGGCCCGCGAGCTCGGGCCGCCGCCGGTCCCGGCCGACCGGTGAGCCCTGCCGCCGTTCTCGCGGCTCCATGCGCACGACCCGCCGCCAGAGGGAACCGGTTCGCACGGCCGGCGGGGGAGCGGGGCGGAGCGACCCTGGTAGGGATGGCCCTGGCGGGGTTCGTCCTCATGGTCGGGGTCGTCGCCGTCGACGTCGGAGCGCTGGCCGGTGCGCGCGCCGCGGCCCAGACGGCGGCCGACATGGCGGCGCTCGCCACCCTGACGCCCATCGCCGAGCACGCACCGGACCGCGAACCCGAACGCGAAGGGCGACCCGAGATCGGCGGTCAATCGACGGACCCGCGTGCGGCCCGGGCGGCTGAGATCGCGGCGGCCAACGGAGCCGAGTTGGTGAGGTGCGATTGCTCGGCGGTCCAGGCGGTGGTGCGAGTCAGGCGCCGGGTGCGGCTCGTGCCGGGCGGCCTGACCATGCTGGTCACCGCGCGAGCTCGAGCGGTTCTGGGACGGCCCCCACCATGAGCCGAGGTTCCGTTCCGTCCGTTGACCTGCTAAGAGCAGAGCATGAGGTTCCGGCGAACCATCCCTGTGGCGTCAGCTGCGGGCAGGCAGACGGCCGACCTGCACGCCAACGCCAGCGCCGCGATGGCGGCGGTGCTGTTCGGGGCCTCGGTCGTGGCCGTCCGGGTTGCGGTCCGGACGGTGCCACCGGTCAGCCTCGCGGTCCTCCGGATGGGGCAGGGATCGTTGCTGCTGGCAGGGACCCTGCTGATGGTTGCGCCGGAGCTGCTGCGGTCCAGCTGGCAGCGGCTGCGGCTGTTCGCGCTGCTGGGGGTCGTGTTGTTCGCGGTGTTCCCGCTGACCTTCAACTTCGGGCTGCAGCACACCGAGGCGTCTCGGGGAGCGGTCATGCTTGCCAGGATGCCGATCTGGAGCGCCCTGCTCGGGCGGGTCGCCGGTGAGCGCCTCGCCGGACGGCAGGTCGCTGGCGTCGGGCTCTCGGTCGTCGGCATCGGCCTGGCGTTCCTCGAGCCCGGCCGGGTGATGGCCGGCGAGGCCATGCCATGTTCGGCGACGGGCTCCTGCTCCTCACCGGGCTGCTCGGTGCCCTGTACGGCCTGATCGCCAAGCGGGTGCTCGTCGTTGACAAGCCGGCGACCGTCACGACCTACGCGATGCTGTTCGGGACGCTGGCGCTGTTGCCGGTGGCTCTTTTCGAGGGCCTCGTTCCGGCGGTCGCGCGGCTGGAAGGACGGGTCCTCGGCTTGGTGTTGTTCCTTGGAGTCCTCGGCGGCGCGGCGGCGTTCCTGTTGTGGACCTGGGCGCTGTCCCGGATCACTCCCACACAGGTCGCGGTGTGCGTGAACCTGAACCCGATCGTGGCCGCGCTGCTCGGGATCGTGCTCCTTGGCGAACGG
>DATLQA010000112.1:0-5394 GCA_035535495.1 Actinomycetota bacterium
ACCCACCGCAGCAGGCCGCGCCGGGCGGCGTGGGCGAGCCCGATGAGCAGCACGCCGACGAAGATGCCCATCTCGACCAGGGACGCCCGGCCCAGGCCGGACTGGCGGATCACGGTCGCCCACGGGAACAGGTAGACCGCGTCGACCGCGAAGATGACGTAGAGAAACGCGTAGAGGAAGTAGCGCACGTTGGTCTGCGCCCACCCCTGCCCCACCGGGTCCACGCCGCTCTCGTAGGTGGTCAGCTTGCCGGCGTCGGGCCGGTTGGGCCGCAGGACACGATTGGCCCCGAAGGCGACGGTGACGAACAGGACCGCCAGTGCCAGCAGGCCGGCCAGCGCGCCGTAGGCCTGGAAGTACGCGGTCATGTGGCTCCCGGTCTCGCGTCCTCGGACGTGCGGCGGGGCCGGTGGTCCCGCCTCCCGCCCACGGCGCCGGCGGGCGGTGAGGCGCCCCGGCGCCCTTGGCGGCCGGCCCCGCCGCGTCGTTGACAGACCGTCATTGACAAGCATGCGGCGGGCATGGCCGACGGCGATTCTAGTGTACCCGCGTGAGCAGCGGCCAACTTCTCAATGCGCTGGTGGACGGCGGTTTTCTGCACGAAGGAACAAGCGACGACCGCCCCGCGGGTGACGCAACTGTGATGGTGAGGCCGACGGCGCGGCTCCCCTGGCTCACACGACCTGGACCGCTGGCTCACCTGACCGGCCCGCCGGTCGGGTGGGGCGGCGCCGTCGGGCGGGCACCGCGCAGGATCAGGACCCCGGCCAGCCCGGCCACCACCGAGGCGGCCAGCAGCCCGAGCTTGACCGCGGCTTCGAACTCGCCGCCGGGAAAGGCCAGGTCGGCGACGAACAGCGGGACGGTGAAGCCGATGCCGGCGACGGTGGCGACCCCCGCGAGGTGGCGCATGCCGGCGCCGGAGGGCACGGCGCCGAGCCCGAGGCGGACCGCCAGCCAGACCGCCAGCAGGATGCCGACCGGCTTGCCGACGATGCGGCCGGCGACGAGCCCGGCGAACACGGCGGGAGCACCGGGCTCGGTCAGCGCCGCCGCGTGCACGGTCACGCCCGCGTTCGCCAGCGCGAACACGGGCACCACCAGGAATGCGGTGAGCGGGTGGAGGTCGTGTTCCAGGCGCTCGACCGTCGACACCGTGCCGCGTGCCTCCCTGACCACCTCCCGGACCGGCGCGGGACCCGGGGTCTGGGCCAGGGCGCGGCTCGAGTCGTGGACCGCGTCGGGGTGGCTGACCGGGCGGGCCGGGGTCAGCAGCCCCATGGCGACCCCGGCGAGGGCGGCGTTCACCCCGGCGGCGTGCAGCGCCAGCCAGAGGCCGGCCCCGGTGGCGATGTACACCGGACCCCACCCGACCCGCAGCCGCCGCAGCCCGAGCACCAACGCCACCAGCCCGGCCGCGGCGGCCAGGGCGGGCAGCCGCAGCTCGCCGCTGTAGAACACCGCCACCACCAGGATGGAACCGAGGTCGTCGACGACCGCCAGGGCGAGCAGGAACAGCTTGAGCACCGGAGGCACGCCCGAGCCGGCCATGGCGAGCACGCCGAGGGCGAAGGCGATGTCGGTCGCCATCGGCACGCCCCAGCCGTCCGCGCCGGGGCCGCTGGCGTTGAAGGCGGCGTAGATCGCCGCCGGCAGCAGCATGCCACCGGCCGCCGCCACCACGGGCAGGGCCGCCTGGCGCATGGAGCGCAGCTCCCCGTCGACCAGTTCGCGCTTGAGCTCCAAGCCGACCACCAGGAAGAACAGGGCCATGAGTCCCTCGTTGACCCAGCCGCGCAGGTCGTCACCGAGGCCGAGGCGGCCGAGGCGGACCTCCAGCCCGGTCCGCCAGAACGCGTCGTAGGACGCCTGCCAGGGTGAGTTGGCCCAGGCCAGGGCGAGCACGGCGGCGGCGACAAGTACCACGCCGCCGGCGGTCTCCTCGCGGAGGAATTCACGCAGCGCCGCAGGCATACGCAATGGCGCTGGGGCCAGCGGTTGGGTGTCGCGAGCAGGTAGCATCCGCACCTCCTGGCCAGCGCGTCGGACGCCGGCGCCGACCAGGCTTCCCGGCACACCGGGCCCAAGGATAGCGAACGCCCGCTCGGCCCGGGGGTGCGCGGTGGCGCTGGTTGGACGCGACGGGGGCGGGGTGATGGCGCTGCGCGAGGGGACGGCCCGGGTGGGGCGCCGGCTCGGTCGGGGGCTGGCTCCGTGGAACCTCTGCCTGGCCGCCGGGATCGCCGGCACGGGCGTCTTCTACCTGCTCGACAGCCCGTGGCAGCTGGTCTGGGGCAACCTGGTCGCCGGCGGGGCGGTGCTGGCGATCGTGGCCGGGCTGTGGTGGCGCCGGCCGGTGCCGGCCCTGCCGTGGCTGCTGCTGCTCGCCGGGGTCCTCTGCTTCGCCGGCGGCGACGTGGTGTGGACCATCTACGAGCAGGTCGCCCTGATCGACCCGTTCCCGTCCGCCGCCGACCTCATCTACCTGGCTGGCTACCCGCTGCTGGCGGCCGCCCTGCTCCTGCTGATCCGGGGGCGCTCGCCACGCGGGGACTGGACCAGCCTGATCGACGCCACCGTGATCGCGGTCGGCACCAGCCTGCTGGTGTGGGTGTTCCTGGTGGAACCCTACGTGCGCGACCAGTCCCTCTCCCTGGTCGAGCGGGTCGTCTCGATCGCCTATCCCGCCGGCGACGTGCTGCTGATCGCGCTGGCGGCGCGGTTCGCGGTCACCCCTGGGCGGCGCACCACCGCCTTCCGCGCGCTGCTGGCCGCGCTCGTCCTGCTGCTCACCGCCGACACGCTGTTCGCCGTGCTCAACCTGTTCAGGGGCTACGAGGGCGTCAGCCCGGCCGACGGCGGCTACCTCATCGCCGACGTGCTGTTCGCGGTGACCGTCCTGCACCCCACCATGCACATCCTGTCCATGCCGGCACGGCGGAGCAGCCAGCGGGTCAGCCGCCGGCGCCTCGCGGCCCTGGCGGGTGCCTCGCTGATGGCCCCGGCGGTGCTGGTGGCGCAGCGCGTCACCGGCACCGAGGTCGAGCCCCTGGTGATCGCGGCCTCGGCGGCGATCCTGTTCCTGCTGGTGGTGACGCGCATGGCCGGGCTCATCCGGCTGATCGAGCAGGCCCAGGTCGAGCGCGGGCGGCTGCTCGACCGCACCGTGCAAGCCGCCGAGCAGGAACGCATCCGGCTCGCCGCCGAGCTGCACGACGGACCCATCCAGCACCTCAGCATGCTCGCCTACGAGCTGGAGCGGGCCCGCCTGCGGCTGGTCGCCGGGCGGGTGGGCGGCGGCGTCGAGTCGGTCCGCCAGACCCAGGAGAAGCTGCGGCACGAGGTCGGGGAGCTGCGCCGGCTGATGGTCGGCCTGCGCACACCGGTGCTCGACGAGGTCGGGCTGGAGGCGGCCCTCCGCGACCACGTCGCCACCTTCGAACGGCGCACCCAGATCGCCTGCAAGGTCGAGGTCGCCCTGGCCGAGCGGCTCGACCCGGAGCTGGAGACGGTGCTGTACCGGGTGACCCAGGAGGCCCTGACCAACGTGGAGAAGCATGCGCGGGCCGGCCAGCTCGGGGTGGTCCTCTTCGGCGGGCGCGAGGCGGCCCGCCTCGAGGTCCGCGACGACGGCGTCGGCTTCGACCCGGCCGCAACCGCCGACCTTGCCCGCCGTGGCCACTTCGGCCTGCTCGGCATGCGCGAGCGGGTCGAGCTGGCCGGCGGCGCCTGGTCGGTCGACACCCGCCCCGGCGGTGGCGTCGCCGTCCGCGCCACCTTCGTCCGCCCCACCGTCCCGAGGCCGGCCGCCGAGCGCGGCACCGGCGTCCCGATGGCCTCAAGGACCTGAGCGCGCGGACCGGCCCGGCCAGCATCCCACGGCCGCACGACAGCATCGGCCGCGGATGCTCAGGCGCGGCGGTCCAGGACCCGGTCGGCGACCTCGTCGAGCGCCTGACGGGCGTGGCCCTCCTCGAGCCCGGCCAGGGCGTCCTTGGCGCGCACCGCCTCGGCCTGGGCGGCCTGGCGGGCCTCCTCGAAGGCCGGGGAGCCGCGCACCAGGTCGAGGATGCGGTCGAGCGCCTGCTGGTCCCGTTCGCCTTCGAGGAAGCGGGTGAGCTCGGCGGCCTCGGGGCCGCCACGCCGGAGCAGGTACAGGACGGGCAGGGTGCGGACGCCGGCCAGCAGGTCGGTGCCTGGCGCCTTGCCGGTGACCGACGGCTCGGTGCTGACGTCGAGCAGGTCGTCGCGGAGCTGGAAGGCGACCCCGATGCGCTCGCCGTAGGTGGTCAGCGCCTGGACCGCGTCTGGCGGCGCGCCCGCGAGCATGCCGCCGAGCCGGCAGGCGGCGGCGATCAGCGAGCCCGTCTTGTCGGCCAGCACCGACATGTAGTGGTCGACCGGGTCCTGGGCGGGATGGGGGCCGCGGGACTCGCGGATCTGCCCTTCCACCAGGCGGGCGATGGCCGCGGCGAGGACGCCGGTGGCCTCGCTGCCCAGCCTGGCGGTGACCTCCGAGGCGCGGGCGAACAGGTAGTCGCCGGTGAGGATGGCGAGCTTGTTGCCGTAGGCGGCGTTGGCCGAGGGGATCCCGCGGCGGACGGCGGCCTCGTCCATCACGTCGTCGTGGTACAGCGTCGACAGGTGGGTGAGCTCGATCGCCACGGCCACGTCGATCAGCCGCGGGTCTGACGGGTCGCCGAAGTGGCCGGCGAGCAGGACCAGGGTCGGGCGGAAGCGCTTCCCACCGGCGGCCAGCAGGTGGCCGGCTGCCTCGTGCACGAACGGGTCGGCGCTGGCGACCGCCGTGGCCAGCGCCTCCTCGACCTGCTCGAGACCGGCACGGGTCCGCGCCCCGACCTCCTCCAGGTCGTCAGGCAGCAGCGGATCCGCGGCGCGCAACGTCAGCCCAGGATCCGGCCGGCTGCCTCGGCCGCGCTCACCAGCACCTGCGGGGCGAGACCGATGGCGACCGTGAGCACGCCGGCGATGGCGAGCGCCAGGCCGAGCGCCCTCGACCGCGACACCGGCGCGGCCGCCCCGGCCGGCTCGTCCAGGAACATCACCGCGATCACCCGCAGGTAGAAGAACGCGGAGATCACCGAGCTGATCACGGCGACGACCACCAGCCAGGCCAGCCCGGCGTCGATGCCGGCCTGGAAGAGGTAGTACTTGCCCCAGAAGCCGGCCAGCGGCGGGATCCCGGCGAGCGAGAGCAGGAAGATCGCGAGCAGCGCCGCCGGCCAGGCGTGGCGCCGCCCGAAGCCGCGGAAGTCGTCCAGGCTGGAGCGCTCCACCGGCTCGGCGTCCGCCCTGGCGACGGCGGCGCCGTCGCCCGCGGCGACGGCGGGGGCGCCGGCACCGGCCACGCCACCGGCGGCCTCAGCCTCGCCA
>DATLQA010000113.1:0-3562 GCA_035535495.1 Actinomycetota bacterium
TCGACCGTAGGTCGAGGCGGCGCGGGCCACCCGGGTCCGCCTCGGCTGCCCGGCGAGCAGGTCGGGGAGCACGAACGGGGAGAAGCGGTCGATCTCCCTGGCCAGGTCCGGGGAGGGATCGGTCTGCACCTCGGCGTCGTCGGGCGGGTAGAAGCGGAGCAGGTCGGGCGCCGGCGCCCGCCGCCGCAGGTCCAGGAACGCGGCGGTGAGGATCGGCGTAGCCGCTCCCCTGGCGGTCAGCTCGACCCTGAGGGGCAGGCCGCTGCGCGGGTCGGCCCACAGGTCGACGCGGCCCACGGTGGTCTCCGGCGAGCGCGGCGTGATCCGCAGCCCGACCGCCTCCACCCCGGCGACCCGCCGCGGCGGCAGCCTGCGGGCCTCGCCCGGCTCCGCGGCCGCCGCGACCCGCCGCCCCAGCTCCGGCGGCAGCAGGTCCGCCGGCCGCGCGAACCGGACCGCGGCCTCCCCGACGGTGGAAACTGCGCGTCGCTCCCCCGAGTCCCACAGCGTCGTCCCCCACGGCTCGTGGTACAGGTCGCGCTCCCCGATCGGCGTCAGCTCGTCGACCCGCCACCGCTCGGGCCCGGCGACATACGCCCGCATCCGGGTGGTCTCCCCCAGCAACGCCACCACCCGCCCCGCCCGAGGCACGTCCGGCAGCCCGATCCTCCCCCGCGCCTCCACATACCCCTCATACGGCACGGTGGTCGACGCCCGCACCTGGTTCAGCAGCGCCACCGCCGGAACCGAAGCGTCCGAGACGGGCAGCGCCCTAACAACTACCGGGAGTGCGACAAGAAGTACCACCAAACCGCCAACGGCAAGCCACCGCCATCCCCGAGCCCCCGGCTCCCACCCAAACAACATCTCTCAACGGTACGACCCGGAGCGGATTCGTGGGGACCCGGCGGAACGGCCGCCCGGCGGCCCTACCCCGCCGCGCCCTCGGCCAACGCTAGGCGCCGCAGCCCCGCCTGCAGCTCCGCCGCAGCCGCCCCAGGCACCCCATCCCCGACGCCCGTCCCGTCGACCTCGACCACCGGCATGACCTCCCTCGTCGAGCTCGACAGGAACGCCTCGTCGCCAGCGAGCAGGTCCTCGGCCGTGAACACCCCTTCGAGCACCCGCAGCCCGAGCCCGGGAGCCAGCTCCAGCAGCGCGGCGCGGGTGATCCCGGCCAGGATGCCGAGCTGCAGCGACGGCGTGGAGAGGGTGTCGCCCGACCGCCACCAGAGGCTGGCGGTCGGCGCCTCCAGCAGCTCGCCGCCGAGCCCGACGAACACGGCGTCGTCGGCGCCCCTGGCCCTGGCCGCCCGCTGCGCCGCCATGTTCACCGCGTAGCTGGTGCTCTTGACCCCTGGCAGCAGCCACGGGGAGGCCGCCCGCACCAGCGGGTCGCAGGCCATGGTGAGCAGCACCAGCTTGAGGCCGCGGCGGCGCTCCTGCTCGTAGGCGGGCGGGAGCTCGCTGCAGATCGCGAACGCGGCCGGCGCGGTGGCCTCCTCCTGGCCGCGGGTGCAGATCAGGCGCAGCATGGCGTCGCGCTCCCTGGCGGCGGTAACGGCCCGCCTGGCCAGGTCGTCCAGCCCCTCCGGCAGGACCAGGTCCAGCGCGGCCGCGGAGGCGGCCAGCCGGTCCAGGTGGGCGCCGAGCCGGAACGGCCGGCCGCGGTGGACGCGCACGGTCTCGAACACGGCCTCTCCCCTGACCAGGGCGAGGTCGAGCGGGTCGAGGGCAGGCCGATCACCGTCGACCACGCCGGCGCCGGCCGCGGCCACTGCCAGGACGGTCACGTGCGCCCTACCTCGGCAGCCGCTCCTCGAGGTAGCCGACGAGCCGGTCGAGGCCGACCCGGTCCTGGGTCATCGTGTCGCGGTCACGGACGGTGACCGCCCGGTCGTCGAGCGAGTCGAAGTCGACGGTCACGCAGTAGGGCGTGCCGATCTCGTCCTGGCGCCGGTAGCGGCGACCGATGGAGCGGGCGTCGTCGTAGTCGATCATCCAGCGCTCGCGCAGCGGCGCGGCGACCTCGCGCGCCATCGGGTTGAGCCGCTCGTTGCGGGACAGGGGCAGCACCGCCACCTTGATGGGCGCCAGGCGCGGGTCGAACCGCAGCACGGTGCGCTTCTCGGTGCCGCCGGAGGCGGTGGGCGCCTCCTCCTCGCGGTAGGCGTCGACCAGGAACGCCAGGGCCGAGCGGTCGGCGCCGGCCGACGGCTCGACCACGTAGGGGATGTAGTGGGTGTTGGTCTCCTGGTCGTGGTAGGTGAGGTCCTGCCCGGAGAACTTCTGGTGCTGGGAGAGGTCGAAGTCGGCGCGGTTGGCGATGCCCTCCAGCTCCGACCAGCCGAACGGGAACTTGTACTCGATGTCGACCGCCCGCTTGGCGTAGTGGGCGAGCTCCTCGGGGCCATGCTCGCGCACGCGCACGTACTCCTCGCGCATGCCGAGGTCCAGGTACCAGCGCCGGCGCTCCTCGATCCAGCGCTCCAGCCACTGCCCGTCGGTGCCGGGCTCGACGAAGAACTCCAGCTCCATCTGCTCGAACTCGCGGGTCCGGAAGATGAAGTTCCCGGGCGTGATCTCGTTGCGGAACGCCTTGCCGATCTGGGCGATCCCGAACGGGATCTTCTTGCGGCTGACCGCCTGGACGATCGGGAAGTCGACGAAGATCCCCTGGGCGGTCTCCGGCCGCAGCCACACCACCGCCGAGGCGTCCTCGACCGGGCCCATGAAGGTCTTGAACATCAGGTTGAAGTTGCGGGGGTCGGTGAACGGCCCGCCGCCGCAGTTGGGGCACTTCAGCTCGCCCGGCTCCGGCGGGCGGCCGTGCTTGGCCTCGAACGCCTCGTGCAGGTGGTCCTCGCGGAAGCGCTGGTGGCAGTTGGTGCACTCGACCAGCGGGTCGGAGAAGGACTCGAGGTGGCCGGAGGCCTCCCAGACCCTCGGCGCCATGATGATGGCGGCGTCCTGGCCGACCACGTCGTCGCGGAGCTGCACCACCGAGCGCCACCAGGCACGCTTGATGTTGTTCTTCAACTCGACCCCGAGGGGACCGTAGTCGTAGCTGGAGCGGAGCCCGCCGTAGATCTCGCTGGACTGGAAGGCGAACCCCCGGCGCTTGGCCAGGTTGACGATCGTGTCCATCGGGTCGCTGGGCAACTGGGAGCCTCCATGTGCGCCGCCGGCGACGGCTTCGCTGGCGGTCGGTGGCGATGACGAGCTTCCAATGCTACCCGGCGGCGGGCATCCGGGTGCCGTGATTACCGGCCCGCGGTCACGGCACCTGGGTGTGGGCGTAGACGCGGGTGGAGCTGGCCATCAGCACCGTCCCCCGGCCGGAGCGGGACACCACCACCGGGTTGAGCCTGCTCTCGACGGTGGAGACCGTCGCCTTGGTCCAGGTGCCGCCGGCGCTGCGCTCCGCCAGCACCGTGCCGCCGCCCGACTGCGGCCAGACGACGTGGACCTGCCCGCCGGAGGCGTCGACGTCGGTGGTGAAGCTGCTGCCGACGAACGCGCGAGCCTGGAAGCCGCCCGATCGGTCGTCCGACTCGAACGG
>DATLQA010000114.1:0-25031 GCA_035535495.1 Actinomycetota bacterium
TAGTAGGACTGGGACTTTTCCAGCACGATGCGGTCCTGCGCGACCCGCTCGACGAAGCGGAACGGGCCGACGCAGACCGGTTCCTTGCCGAAGTCGTTGCCGAGCTTGTCGAGCTGCTTGGGCGACATGATCATGCCGGAGCGGTCGGCGAGCACCGCGGGCAGCGGCGCGAACGGCTGCGACAGGCTGATCTTGACGGTCGCCGGGTCGACCACGTCGACGCTGGTCACGTCCCGCAGCTCGCTCTTGCGCTGCGAGCCGTCCAGGGTGCGGTGCCGGTCGAGTGACTTCTTGACCGCCGCGGCGTCCAGCGGGGTGTCGTCGTTGAACTTGATCCCGTCGCGCAGCTTGATCTCCACCGACTTCCCGTCGGAGGACAGGGTCGGCATGCTCGCGGCGAGCTGCGGGACGACGTTCAACTTCTCGTCGATGTCGTAGAGCTTCTCGCACATCGACATGAAGACCATCCGCCCGACCAGCGTCCGCGCCTGGGTCGGGTCGAGCATGTCGGGATCGTCCGCCAGGGCGACCGTCAGCTCCCCACCGTCGCGGACCGCGCCGCCGCCACCGCCGCCGCCCTGGTCGCTCTTGTCACCGACCGGGCCGCATGCCGCCAGCAGCAGCGCGCCGCACGCCAGCAGTGCCCGCCATCCCCACCGCTTCATCGCCAGCTCCCTTGCTCGGCGTGGTCGCCGCCGGTTGCGCGGCGAACGAACTCGCCCGCGATGGTTTCCGGGAGCCGCACGCTGTAAACAGTGCATACCGTGCGCACACGCAGAAAGCTGGTGCCGAGCTTCGGCACCAGACCCGAGCTGAGGGGCACCTTCGGCATGGTGTCCTCGACCCACTGGCTCGCCTCGGCCGCCGGCATGGCCGTGCTGGAGCGGGGCGGCAACGCCTTCGACGCGGCGGCGGCGGCCGGCTTCGTCCTCCAGGTGGTCGAGCCACATCTCAACGGCCCTGGCGGCGAGGTGCCGATGGTGCTGTACAGCGCCGAGCGCGACCAGGTCGTGGTGGTGGCCGGCCAGGGGCCGGCGCCAGCCGCGGCCACGATCCCCCGGTTCCGCGACCTCGGCCTGGAGCTCATCCCCGGCAGCGGCCTGCTGCCGGCCTGCGTGCCCGGCGCCGTCGGCGGCTGGCTGCTGCTGCTCGCCGAGCTGGGCACCGTCAGCCTGCGCGAGGTGCTCGACGCCGCCATCGGCTACGCCGACGACGGCTTCCCGGTGGTGCCCGGCATCGCCACCACCATCGCGGACGCCGAGGAGCGGTTCCGGACCGAGTGGACCGGCTCCGCCGCGATCTGGCTGGCGGGCGGGAGCGCACCGCGGCCAGGGGGCCGGCTCCGCAACCCGGCGCTGGCGGCCACCTGGCGCCGGCTCCTCGCCGAGGCCGAGGCGGCCTCCGGCGACCGGGAGGCCCAGATCGAGGCCGCGCGGACCGCCTTCTACCAGGGCTTCGTGGCGGAGGCGATCGACCGCTTCGCCGGCGGGACCGAGGTCATGGACGTCACCGGCCGGCGTCACCGAGGGATGTTGACCGGCGACGACCTGGCCCGCTGGCGGGCCCGGTTCGAGCCGCCGGTCACGTTCGACTACCACGGCGTGCGGGTCTGCAAGACGGGCCCGTGGGGCCAGGGGCCGGTGTTCCTGCAGCAACTCGGGCTGCTCGCCGGCTTCGACCTCGACGCGATCGAGCTCGGCGGCGCCGACTACGTCCACACGGTGGTCGAGTGCGCCAAGCTCGCCTTCGCCGACCGCGAGGCGTGGTACGGCGACCCCGACTTCGTCGACGTGCCCATCGCCGGGCTGCTCGACGAGGCCTACGCCGAGCGACGCCGCGCGCTGGTCGGCGCGGACGCCTCCATGGAGCTCCGGCCAGGGTCGGTGGGCGGCCGCCGGCCGCTGCTGCCGGCGGCGGTCATGGACGCCGCCTGGGGCGGGCCGGGCGACGGTGCCGTCGGCGAGCCGACCATGGGCGTGGGGCGGGCGCCGGGTGGTGGCGACACCTGCCACGTGGCGGCCGCCGACCGCCACGGCAACATGGTCGCCTGCACCCCGAGCGGCGGCTGGCTGCAGAGCTCGCCGGCCATCCCGGAGCTCGGCTTCTGCCTGGGGACGCGGGGCCAGATGTTCTGGCTGACCGAGGGCCTGCCCGCCTCGCTCGAAGGCGGCAAGCGGCCCCGCACCACCCTGACGCCGAGCCTGGCACTCCGCGACGGCGAGCCCTGGCTCGCCTTCGGCACCCCAGGCGGCGACCAGCAGGACCAGTGGTCGCTGCACTGGTTCCTGGCGCACCTCCACTTCGGCCTCGACCTGCAGCAGGCGATCGACGCGCCCGCCTTCCACAGCGAGCACTTCCCCAGCTCGTTCTTCCCGCGGCGGGCCCGGCCCGGCCACCTGGTCGTCGAGGAGCGCATCGGCCAGGCGACCGTGGCCGAGCTGCGCGGGCGCGGCCACCACGTCGAGGTCGCGGACCCCTGGTCGCTCGGCCGGATGTGCGCGGTCGGCCGCGACCCCGCCAGCGGCTTCCTGCTCGCCGCCGCCAACCCCCGCGGCCGCCAGGGCTACGCCGCCGGCCGCTGACGTCCCCTACCCGAGCCACCGCCCCGGGAGGCGCGGGAGCCTCTGCGTGCCTGGCAAAGGGGTGCAGCGGCGAGGAGCTGATCGCCATGATCGTCGAGGCCGACGAGGTGCCCCACCACCCGCACCAGGCCGCTGGCCACCGGGCGTCCCCCGGGTAGCGCCGCCGCCGACGCGTCGACCTACCCGAGCACAGGCGCGGGCAGCCGCCCGATCAGCTCCTCGTTCCACTCGAGGCCGGCGCCCGGCCGGTCCGGCGGCAGTGCCTGCCCGTCCTGGATGCGGATCGGCTCGGTGAGGATCGGGCCGGCGTGGTCGAGGTACTCGAGCCAGCGGCGGGTGGGCGTGACCGCGAGCAGGTGGACGCTGAGCTCGGGGAAGGTGTGGCTCGATGCGGGCAGGCCGGCGGCGTCGGCGAGAGCGGCGGCACGGCGCCAGCCGGTGACCCCGCCCAGCTTCATGACGTCGAGGGTGACCTGGTCGGAGGCGCGCGCCGCGATGCTCTTCTCCATGTCGTGCGGCCCCCACCAGTTCTCGCCGAGCTGGATCGGGGTCGCCGCCGCCGCCGCGATGCGGGCATGGCCCTCGAAATCGTCGGCGCGGGTGGGCTCCTCGATCCAGCTCAGTCCCTCGTGGTCGAGGGCGCGCACCCGCTCGACCGCCTCGGCGACCGGCAGGCTCTGGTTGTAGTCCACCATCAGCTCGACCCCGTCGCCGGTGGCGCCGCGGACGGCCCTGATGGTCTCGAGGTCGGCGGCGAGGTCGCCGCGGCCGGTCTTGACCTTGATCGCGCTGAAGCCGTCGGCGACCAGCTGCTCGGCCTCGGCGGCGGCGCCCTCCGGGCGCATCGTCCGCAGGCTCGCGTACGCCGGGACCGGCGCCGGCGCACCGCCGAGGAGGCGCACCAGTGGCACCCCGGCCGCCTGGGCGCACGCGTCCCAGACCGCCATGTCGATGCCGGCGATGGCCATGCCGACCAGGCCCTGCGGGCCGAGCAGCCGGAAGTGCCGCTGCAGCTTCGCCTCGACCGCCGCCGGCCCCGCGGCGTCGCCGGCGACCAGCTCCGCCAGGTTGGCGACCAGCCTGGTCAGCGGCGCCAGCGCCACCGGCGTGTAGCAGCGCACGTAGCTCCGCCCGGTGATGCCGTCCTCGGTCGCCAGGTCGATCAGCACCAGCGGCGCGGTGCGCATCACCCCCGCCGCCGTCTCTACCGGGCGGGCCAGCGCCAGGTCGAAGCCGCGAGCGCGGACCCCGCGGATCCGCAGCTGGTGGCCGGCGCCGGCGGCCGGATGGTCCCGCCCAGGCGCCCGGCTCATGCCAGGTGGCGGCCGAACCAGTCGAGGACGCGCTGGTACGCCTGGGTGGCGGCCGCCTGGTCGTACCTGGGGCCGGTGTCGTTGAAGAAGGCGTGGCCGGCGCCAGCGTAGGTGACGATCTCGTGGGGCAGGCCGGCGCGTTCGAGGGCGGTCCTGGCGGCGTCGCGGGTGGCGTTGACGCGCGCGTCGGTCTCCCCGTAGATGGCGAGCACCGCGGCCTTCGACCCGGAGAAGTCCGCGCCGTCGGGCAGCGGGCCGTAGAACGGCGCCGCCGCCGCCAGCCGCGGCTCCCCGGAGGCGAGCAGCAGCCACACCATGCCGCCGCCGAAGCAGAACCCGGTGGTGGCGAGCTTCTTGCCTGGCACCCGTCGCCCGAGCTCGTCGAGGCCGGCCCGCATGTCGGCCACGAACCGCTCCGGCGGCGCCTGGTTGAGCGCCGCGGTCGCCTGCCCCTCGTCGCCGAGCGCGGCGGTCCCGCCCTCCTCGGACAGCAGGTCGATCGCGAGCGCGGCGTAGCCGCTCGCGGCCAGCCGCCCGGCCACCGAGCGGATGTGGTCGTTGAGCCCGCGGTTCTCGTGGATCACCAGGACGCCGCCGCGGGGCTGCCGTGCCGCCGCCCAGGCGCCGCGGAGGGTGCGGCCCTCAGGGCCGGCGAAGGTGATCTCCTGGGTGGCCACGGCCGCCCCGCCTGGCTGGGTCGCCGGCGGGGTGGTGGCGGCCGGCTCGCCGGTGCCGCCCTGGCCGCCGGCGCACGCGGCCAGCAGCGCGGAGGCCGTCGCCAGGCTGAGGCCGAGCAGCCCAAGGCGGCGCAGCGCCTCGCGCCGCTCGATCAGGCCGTCGGCGTGGTCGACGGCGATCTCTTCAGCCAGGTACCGCTCGAACGTCGTCATCGCCACCCCACCCGTTGCGTGCGCCCACCATCCCTGGGGACCATCATCCCCCACTCGCGACGAAAGGCAGCGCATGCACCCACCCGTGCCCGCCACCCCTGACGTACCGGCGGCCGCGCCGACCGGGCCGGGCCCGCAGGCGGCGGCGACCGCGGCGGCGCTGCGGGCGGCGGCCGACTGCTTCGAAGCCGGCGCGGCGGAGCGGACCGGCCCGTACAGTGGCGCCTCGCCGGACGAGCTCGCCGCCATCACCGCCGGCGTGGATCCCTTCCCCGAGGACGGCCGGGAGCTGGTCACGGTGCTCGATGGCCTCGGCCGGCTGGCGGTCCGCCACGCGGTCGACCCGGCGCACCCCGCCTGCGCGGCGCACCTGCACTGCCAGCCGCTCGCCGCGGCCGTGGCCGCCGACGCGCTGGCCAGCGCGACCAACCCGTCGCTGGACTCGTGGGACCAGGCGCCGATCGCCACCCACCTGGAACGACGCCTGATCGCCGCGCTGACCGAGCAGGTCGGGTACGACCCCGCCACCGCCGACGGCGTGATCACCACCGGCGGCACCCAGTCCAACCTGATGGGGCTGCTGCTCGCTCGCGACGGCGCGGAGCGCCGCCGAGGTCGCGACGTGGCCGCCGAGGGGCTCGGACCCGATGCCGGCCGTTACCGGGTGCTCTGCTCCGAGCTGGCCCATTTCAGCGTCGGCCGCTCGACCGCGCTGCTCGGGCTGGGCCGGCGCGCGGTCGAGCCGCTGGCGGTCGACCGCGAGCAACGCCTCGACCTCGACGCGCTGGACCGCGCGCTCGACCGGCTCGGCGACACCGGGCTGGCGCCGCTGGCGCTGGTGGCGACCGCCGGCACCACCGACTTCGGCAGCGTCGACCCGCTGGCGGCCGTGGCCGAGCGGGCCCGCGAGCGGGGGCTGTGGCTCCACGTCGACGCCGCCTACGGCGGCGCGCTGCTGTTCAGCGACCGCCACCGCGGCCTGCTCGACGGCATCGCCGCGGCCGACTCCGTCAGCCTGGACTTCCACAAGCTGCTGTGGCAGCCGATCGCCTGCGGCGCGTTCCTGGTCCGCGACGCGGCCACCCTCGCCCCTCTCGACGTCCACGTCCCCTACCTCAACCCGGACGAGCCCGCCGCCGAGCCGGCCGGGTGGCGCATGCAGCACCTGGTCGGCCGGTCGCTCGCGACCACCCGGCGCTTCGACGCGCTGAAGGTCCTGGTCAGCTTCCAGGCGCTCGGCCGGCGGGCGATCGGCGAACGGGTCGACCGCACCCTGGCGCTCGCCGCCCACGCGGGCAACCTGGTCGGCGCGGAACCGGCGCTCGCGCTGGCGCACCGGCCTGGCCTCGGCTCGGTGGTGTTCCGCTACCGTCCGGCGCCCGACCATCCCACCCGCTCGGACCGGCTCAACGACGCCATCAGGCTGCGCCTGCTCGCCGCCGGGGAGGCGGTCATCGGCCGCACCGAGGTGGCCGGCCGCACCCACCTGAAGCTGACCCTGCTCAACCCCGAGGTCACCGAGGGCGACGTCGCCGGACTGGTCGCCTCGGTGGTCCGCGCCGGCGCCGACCTCGACCGGCCCGACCCGTCCCGGCGCCAGGCCGGAGCGGAGGTGTAGCGTCGAGGGCCCGGCCGCCGGGCGGCGCCACGCCCGACGGCCGACCAGCGCCAGAACCGGGAGGGACCGCCGTGCAGTACCGCAGGCTCGGCCGCATCGGCCACCAAAGCTCGGTCCTCATCTACGGCGCGGCCGCCCTCTCCGAGGTCGACCAGGGCGTCGCCGACCAGTCGATCCAGCTCGCGCTCGACGCCGGCATCAACCACCTCGACGTGGCCGCCGGCTACGGCGACGCCGAGCTGCGGCTGGGACCGTGGATGCCGCGGATCCGGGACCGCGTCTTCCTGGCGACCAAGACCGACGTGCGTGACGCCGACGGCGCCTGGGCGCAGATCAACCACAGCCTCGAGCGGCTCCAGACCGACCGGGTCGACCTCATCCAGATCCATGCCGTCGGCGATCTCGACGACCTCGACCGTGCCACCGGCGCCGGTGGGTCGCTCGACGCCGTGGTCCGCGCGCGCGACGAGGGCCTGGCCGGCGCGGTCGGGATCACCGGGCACGGGCACCAGGCGCCAGCGACCCATCTGGAGGCGCTGCGGCGGTTCCCGTTCGACACCGTGCTCAGCCCGCTCAACTACGTGCTGAGCCGCGACCCCGACTACCTCGGCGACTACCAGGCACTGGTGGCGGAGGTGCGGGCGCAGGACGCCGGGCTGATGATCATCAAGTCGGCGTCCCGCCGGAACTGGCCGGCCGGCGGCGAGCACCAGTACACCACCTGGTACGAGCCGTTCGACGACCAGGGGCGGATCTCCGCCGCGGTCACCTGGGTGCTGTCGCACCCGGAGATCACCGGCATCGCCACCCCTGGTGACATCCACCTGCTTCCCCTGCTGGTGGAGGCGGAGCGGCAGGCCGCCGCGCTCAGCGCCGCCGAGGCCGAGCAGGTCCTCGCCCAAGCCCCCGCGTACAGCTCGCCATTTATCAACATGCCGTTTTGACGACACGGCGCCACGGGTGCGGGGGGGCCGGCTAGACCAGCAGCGACAGCAGCGCCACCGCGAGGCCGATCGCGGCCGACGCCGCGGCGAGGACCACGGCGCGCCGCCGGTCGGCGGCCCTGGCCTCCTCGGCGACCACCCGCTCCTCGTGGCCGAGCGCGTCGAAGTTGTAGACGCCGCGGAAGCCGAAGTCGAAGCAGAACCGGAACCGGGCCTGGAGGTAGCCGGCCGCGGCCATACCCGCCGGCAGCGCCAGCGTCAGCCGCCAGGGCCGGGCCGCGTCCAGCACCCACAGGGCGGTGGCCAGGAGCACGGTGGCGGCGACGCCGACGTGCCCGACCCGGACGCGCCGGGCGATCTCGGCCGGGCCGATGTTGCAGCCGCCCGGCAGGTACTGGTCGACCACGACAGCCTCCTGATCCATGTGGGGAAGCCCGCTCCCCCACACCCCCCCAGAACCGACCCACTCGGATGGGTTGATCATCCCCGATGGTACGTCTTGTCTGCCGGATCCGGCCGACAGCGCTACGCCGGCCGGGCCGGCGCCCGCAGCGCCGGCCCGGCGAGCCGCTCGGCCACGCCCTCGGCGGCGGCTTCCCCGGTCACCGGGACCACCACTGGGTGCGCACCGGCGCGGCGGTAGGCGGCCAGCCGGCCGGCGAGCCCGTCCCGGGTGACGTACACCAGCTCGACCAGCTCCCGCGGCAGCAGCGCCGGCGCCTCGCGCAGGCGGCCGGCGGCGTGGAGGCCGGCGACGCGCTGGACCACCTCGCCGAAGCCGAGGCGGGTGAGGTGCCTGGCGTACGGGGCCGCCACCAGGTAGGAGACCAGCTCCCGCCGCGCCCGCTGCTCGGCGTCGGCGGAGGCGAGCACCCAGACGTAGGCGAGCAGCAGCTTGCCGTCGCGGGGCGCCGGCAGCGCCTCGGGCGGGGTCAGGTTGACGATCACCCCGGCGGTGGCGTCGAACGCCAAGTCGACCATACGCGGGCCAAGCCCGGCGAGCAGGACGCTGACCTGGTCGCTCCGCGGGCGGGCCAGGGCGAAGGAACCGTGGCGCTCGCCGTCGAGCACGGCCCGCAGGCGCCGCAGCCGCTCGCGCGTGGTCGCGACCGACGCGTCGTACGGCTGGCCGTGCCAGCCCTCCACGATCTGCGGGGAGGAGGTGCCGACGCCCAGCAGGAACGGCGCGCCGGCGAGCTGCGCCACGGTGGTCGCCCCCATCGCCAGCGCCGCCTCGGAGCGGGAGCCGAGCGGCACGATCCCGGTGCCGAGCCGGACGCCCGGCCGGCGCGCGGCCAGCGCCGCGCTCAGCGCCAGCGCGGACCTGCCGTTCACCTCGGTGACCAGCACCGGGTCGAAGCCCAGGTCGGCGGCGTGTGCCAGCAGGTCGACCGCGACCGTCGCGTCGATCGCCAGGCCGCCGGAGAGCGCCAACCCGGCGCCGGCGCGCGTGCTCATCTCGCCACCCCCGGGGACGCGGCCGCGGGCTCGACCAACCGGTCAGTCAGATGGCACGATAACGCCCGTCACATCGGGCGACAAACCCCGGACCGGCGAAAGGGACGCAGCCGTGGCGGACATGTGGATCGGCGGGAACGCGACCGCCGGCACGGGGCGGCGGCTCGCCGTCGCCAACCCGGCGAACGGCGAGACCGTCGAGGAGGTCCCCGCCGCCACGGCGGACGAGGTCGACGCGGCCGTCCAGGCCGCCGCGGAGGCGTTCACCGCGTGGCGGCGCACCGACGCCGCCGAGCGCGCCGGCCACCTCCGGCGGCTGGCGGACGCGGCCGAGGCCCACGCGGACGAGCTGGTCGCGCTGCTCACCCGCGAGCAGGGCAAGCCGACCCTGGAGGCCCAGGGCGAGCTGCGGCACTTCCTGGCCGGCCTGCGCTACTACGCCGAGACGGCGACCAAGGTGCGCGGCAGCTACCAGGAGCTGCCGAGCCAGTTCGGCCCGGCGTACGGGATCGTCCTGCGGCGGCCGCTCGGGGTGGTCGGGGCGATCACCCCGTGGAACTTCCCCCTGACCCTGCTCGCCAACAAGGTCGGGCCCGCCCTGGCGGCCGGCAACACCGTGGTCGCCAAGCCGGCCGAGACCACCCCGCTGACCACCCTGCTGGTGGCGCGGCTGGCCGCCGACGCCGGCCTGCCGCCCGGCGTGCTCAACGTCGTCACCGGCGGGCCGGAGACCGGCGAGGCCCTGGTCGCCCACCCGGGCGTGCGCCGGGTCGCGTTCACCGGGCAGACGGCGACCGGCCGGCGGATCATGGAGCTCGCCGGCCCGGCGCTGAAGCACGTCAGCCTGGAACTCGGCGGCTCCGACCCGACCATCGTGCTGGCCGACGCCGACCTCGACGCGGCGGTCCGCAACATCCAGATCGGCCGCTACTGGAACTGCGGCCAGGCATGCCTGGCGCCCAAGCGGGCCTTCGTCCAGGCCGAGGTGTACGACGCCTTCGTCGACCTGCTGGTGGCGCGGGTCGGGCGCTACGAGCCCGGCCCAGGCGAGGTCCGCGCCGAAAAGCCCAAGCTGCGGATCGGCCCGCTGCACACCTCCGCGCAGCGCGAGCTGCTGCTGGACCAGCTCGCCGAGGCGCTCGACCGGGGTGCCAAGGCGCTGGTCGGCGGCGAGGCGGTCGACGGGCCCGGCCATTTCTTCCAGCCCGCCGTGGTGGTCGACGTGCCCGCCGACGCCCGCCTGGCCACCGAGGAGGTGTTCGGCCCGGTCCTGCCGGTGTGGAAGGTGGACGGCCTCGACGAGGCGATCGACCGCGCCAACGCCACACCGTATGGGCTCGGCTCGTCGATCTGGACCCGCTCGGCGGTGGCGGTCGACCGCGCCACCCGGGAGCTGGAGGCCGGCGTGACCTGGGTGAACCAGCTCCACTACGGCTACGACGAGCTGCCGTTCGGTGGCACCAAGGAGAGCGGCTTCGGCCGCGAGCACGGCCTGGAGGCGCTCGCCGAGTACACCGAGCTCAAGTCGGTGGTGGTCGGCGGCCTGGCCTAGACCGGCGCGCGGCCGGGGTCCGGGGCTCAAGGAGCGAAGCGGTAGCCCCGGATGGACCAGGGGGAGGACGGGAGATGGCGGACCTGCGGGTGGTCGCGGCCCCGGCCGCGACCGAGCTCTCACCCCGCGCCCAGGCATTGCTGCGCAGCGCCTACCGGGTCATGACCCAGCAGGGTGGCCACCGCCTGTCACTGCAGGACGTCGCGGACGAGGCCGGCGTCAGCAAGGGAATGGTCCTCTACTACTTCAAGACCAAGGAGAACCTGTTCCTCACCACCATGCGGTGGGCCCTGGAGCGCACCGAGGCCCGCATCCGCAAGGGCATCGACGCGGCCGACGACCCGAGCGAGGTGGTCGCCGCCCTGATCGACGCGGTGTTCGTCGGCCCCGAGCAGAACCGGGACTTCTACCTGCTCTACCTCGACCTGGTCGAGCACGCCGCCCGGGTCCCGTCCTTCAACCAGCTCTCCGCGGTGGCGTTCGAGATCATCAACGGCCTCTACGAGGAGGTGATCCGCGACGGCGTCGCCCGCGGCGGGTTCGTGGTGGACGACCCCGCCGACGCCGCGGCGGCGATGCGCGCCCTGATCGAGGGCACCTTCCTCAACTGGCTGCAGCGGGCCGACTGGAAGGCATCGCACCCCCGCTACAAGGCGCTCTGCCACCAGAGCCTGCTGCGGCTGCTCGGCGCGGCGGCATGAGCGCGATGTTCGTCGACGGCGAGCCGCGTGACGGCGCGGCGGCCGAGCGGCTGGAGGTGTGGGACCCGTCGTCCGGCGAGGTGGTCGGGACGGCCCCGGCCGGCACCGCCGAGGACGTCGACGGGGCCGTGCAGGCCGCCTTGGCGGCCTTCCCGGGATGGTCGGAGACCCCGGCCGCCAGGCGCGGCGAGCTGCTCTACCAGGCCGCCGGGCTGGTCCGTGACCACCAGGAGGAGCTCGCCGGCCAGCTCACCCAGGAGCAGGGCAAGCCGTTGCGGGAGGCACGGGGCGAGATCGGCCGCTGCGTCCAGACCCTGGAGCACTACGCGGGGCTGGCGCGTAGCCTCCGCGGCGGCTACGTCCCCGACCTCGACGAGGGCGCCTACGGGCTGGTGCTGCGCCGGCCGCTCGGCGTGGTCGGCGCGATCGTGCCGTGGAACTTCCCCACCACCCTGCTCGCCAACAAGCTCGGCCCGGCGCTGGTCACCGGCAACACGGTGGTGGCCAAGCCGGCCGAGACCACCCCGCTGACCACCCTGCTGATCGCCGAGCTGCTGCACCAGGGCGGCATCCCCGCCGGGGTGTTCAACGTGGTCACGGGGACCGGGCCGGTCGCCGGCGCCGCTCTGGTCGCCCACCCGCTGGTCCGCAAGATCGCCTTCACCGGCTCCACCCCGGTCGGCAAGCGGACCATGGCGGCAGCCGCCGAGCACCTCAAGCGGGTCACCCTCGAGCTCGGCGGCTCCGACCCGATGATCATCTGCGACGACGCCGACCTCGACCGTGCCGTCAGCGCCGCCAGCGTCGGTCGCTTCTTCAACTGCGGCCAGGCCTGCCTGGCGACCAAGCGGCTGTTCGTGTTCGAGCAGGTCGCCGACGAGGTGATCGAAAAGCTGGTCGCCAAGGCCGCCAGGCTGCCGATCGGTCCGGGCACGGGCGAGCGGGTGCTGCTCGGCCCGCTCCACACCGCCCGCGGGCGGGCGCTGATCGAGGAGCAGGTCGCCGACGCGGTCGACCGCGGCGCCAAGGTCCTCTGCGGCGCCGCCCGGCCGGACGGCGAGGCGTACCAGCTGGGCTGGTTCTACCAGCCGACCGTCCTGCTGGAGCCGCCGGCGGATTCGAGGGTGGCACGCGAGGAGACCTTCGGCCCGGTGCTGCCGGTGTGGCGGGTGGCCGACCTCGACGAGGCGGTCGAGCGTGCCAACGACTCGCCCTACGGGCTGGGGTCGTCGATCTGGACGCGGGACCTGCACCGGGCGTCATCGGCGGCGGAGCGGATCGAGGCCGGCTACACCTGGGTCAACTCCGTCAACAAGGTCTACGACGAGCTCCCGTTCGGCGGGCTCAAGCAGAGCGGCTACGGCAAGGAGCACGGCACCGAGGCACTCGACTTCTATCAGGAGACCAAGTCGGTGGTGGTGAAGCACTAGCCGAGGAGGAGGCGGACATGGCGGTTCCGGCGCTACCCGAGCGCTACAACGTCAGCACCATCCTCGACCGCAACCTCGAGGCCGGGCGCGGCGGCAAGGTCGCCGTCCGCAGCGGCGACCGCGAGGTCACCTACGAGCAGCTGCTGGCGGACGCCTGCGCCGCCGGGCGGGCCTTCCGCGCCCTCGGCGTCGGCCGCGAGCAGCGGATCCTGCTGGTGCTCGACGACACCCCGGCGTTCCCGGCCGCCTTCCTCGGGGCGATCCGCGCCGGCCTGGTCCCGGTCCCGCTCAACCCGCTGTTCAAGCCGGACGACTACCACTACCTGCTGGCCGACTCCGACGCCCGGGCGGTGGTGGTCGACCTCGACCTGCTCGGCAAGGTGCGCGAGGCGGTCGCCGCCCGTGGCGACCCGGTCGAGCTGATCACCGTCGGCGGCGCCGAGGGCACCCACGACTTCGACGAGCTGCTGGTCGAGCACGCCGGCGAGCTGGACCCGGCGGGCAGCCACCGCGACGACCCGGCGTTCTGGCTGTACAGCTCCGGCTCCACCGGCAGGCCCAAGGGGGTCGTCCACCTGCAGCACGACCTGCCCTACACCTGCCAGACGTACGGCTCGGACGTGCTCGGCATCCGCTCCGACGACGTCTGCCTCTCCACCACCAAGCAGTTCCACGCCTACGGGCTGGGCAACAGCCTGTCGTTCCCCTACTGGGTGGGCGCCACCGCGGTCCTGCTCCGCGGCAGGGCCGCGCCGGCGGCGATCCTCGACGCGGTGGAGCGCCACCGGCCGACGCTGCTCTTCTCCGTGCCGACGCTCTACAACGCCATGCTGGCCGCGCCGGCGGCGGCCGAACGCGACCTGTCGTCGGTGCGGCTGTGCGTCTCCGCCGCCGAGTCCCTGCCAGCGGAGATCTGGCGCCGCTGGCACGACACCTTCGGCCTGACCATCCTGGACGGGATCGGCTCGACCGAGATGCTCCACATCTTCTGCTCCAACGCCGCCACCGACCTCCGGCCCGGCTCCAGCGGCAGGCCGGTGCCCGGCTACGACCTCAAGCTGCTGGACGAGGAGCTGGGCCTCACCCCGGCCGGCGATACCGGCAACCTGTACGTCCGCGGCGACAGCGCCCTCGCCGGCTACTGGCGGCAGCACGAGAAGACCAAGCAGACGGTGCTCGGCGACTGGGTCTACACCGGCGACCGCTACCGCCAGGACGACGACGGCTTCTGGTGGCACCAGGGGCGGGTCGACGACATGCTGAAGGTCGGCGGCCTGTGGGTCTCGCCGGTCGAGATGGAGCAGACCCTGGCGGAGCACCCGGCGGTGTTCGAGTGCGCCGTGGTCCAGGTGCTGGTCGACGGGCTCACCAGGATCAAGGCGGTGGTGGTGACCGAGCAGCCCGACCCGGAGCGGCTCACGCCCGAGCTGCAGGAGTGGTGCAAGCGGCGGCTGCAGCGCTACGAGTACCCGCACCTGGTGGAGTACGCCAAGGAACTGCCGAAGACGACCACCGGCAAGATCCAGCGCTACAAGCTCCGCGACACCGCCCCGGGCGAGACCCCCGGTCCCAGCCCCAAAGAGGACGTGCTGTGAGGCTGGTCAGGTGATCGACGGTCACCAGCTGGTCGACGTCCACCTGCACCCCGCCCGGCTGCCGACGCTGAAGCTGCCGCGCGAGCTGTGGGCGCCGTTCGGCGGCAGCCTCCCGTTCGACGACCTCTACGACCAGGCGGGCAGGGTCCGTCCGGACCGCTTCGACGCCTATCTGGCCGAGGAGGGCGTCGACGTGGCGCTGCTGATGAGCGAGTACAGCCCCCGGGTGACCGGCATCCAGCCGGTGGAGGACCTGCTGCCCCTGCTCGAGTACAACCCACGCCGCTTCCGCCTGATCGCCAACCTCAACCCGCACCTGCACCACCCGATCGCCGAGGAGCTGGAGCGCCAGCTCGCGCTCGGTGCCGTGGCGGTCAAGCTGCACCCGGTCCACGGCGGCTTCTCCCCCACCGAGGGTGTGCTCTACCTCGTCTACCAGCGCTGCGCCGAGCTGGGGGTCCCGGTGGTGTTCCACTCCGGCACCAGCACCTTCCCCGGCGCCATCAACCGCTACGGCGACCCGGGGCCGATCGACCAGGTGCTGAACGAGGTCCCCGGCCTCACCGTGGTGCTCGCCCACGGCGGCAGGGGCTGGTGGTACGACGCGGCCGCCTTCCTCGCCCTGTCGCACGAGCGCGTCTGGATCGACCTGTCCGGCCTGCCACCGCAGCGGCTACCCGTCTACTACGCCCGCCACGACCTGCGCCGCCTGGCGCGCAGGTTCATCTTCGGCAGCGACTGGCCCGGCGTCCCCGGCATCGCCGCGAACGCCCGCGCGGTCGCCAAGCTCGACATCGACGAGGCCGACCTGACCGGCGTGCTCGCCGGCAACGCCCGCAAGGTCTACCGGGGACTGGACGCACCTGCCGGCGGCGATTGACTGACCGGTCAGACAGAGCCATGATGGTCGCCGGAGGCACACCGCGGGTGGTCGCAGGCGGCCGGAGGAGCCAGCATGGTGCTCGAGACCGAAGCCGAACTGCTCGAGCGCCTGCGGTCGGGCAGGCTGATCGAGGGGCCGGACACCGCCACCGACGCCTACGTCGAGGGCCTGGTGCGGACCCTGATCGTCTCCGCCGACACCGAGCTGATCAGCGCCCCGGCGTACCTGCGCGCCGCCCAGGACGCGCCCTCGATCAACTCCTACATGTCGGCCGTGAGCATCATCCAGGACGAGCTCGGCCACGCCCACATCGCCTACCGGATGCTCCGCGACCTCGGCGTCGACACCGACCAGCTGGTGTACGACCGCGATCCCAAGGCGTTCAAGTACCCGTACGCGTTCGATGTGCCCCTCGACCGCTGGTCGGAGCTGGTGGTCGCCAACGCGTTCTACGACCGCGCCGGCTACGTGCTGCTCAGCGACATCTTCCAGAACACCAGCTACGGGCCGTGGAAGCGGGCGCTGGTGAAGGTCGACCGGGAGGAGACCTTCCACCTCCGCCACGGCGAGCGCTGGATGACGATCCTCGCGTCCGAGCCCGGCACCAAGGCCGACGTGCAGCAGGCGGTCGACTGGATGTTCATGCTCACCCTGGAGTGGTTCGGGCTGCCCGACCACCTGAAGCGCCACGGCGAGCAGGTCGGCTACCGGCTCAAGGGCAAGACCAACGACCAGCTCCGCCAGGCCTGGATGTCGGCCACGGTGCCGCTGTGCGAGCGGCTCGGCTTCTCGGTCCCCGCCCACCTCGACCAGGCGAGCGGCGAGTACGTGATCGACTGCCCCTTCCCGATGCGCTTCGACGAGCAGGGCAAGCGCTGGGACGTCGAGGGCGGCGCCGTCTCCTGGGACGACGTGCTCGCCCGCTGGAAGCGGCGCGGGCCGTGCAACCAGGAGTTCGTCGCCATGATCCAGCGGGGCCACCGGCAGCTCCGGTCGCGGACGGCGTGAGCGTGGTCTCCGCCGACGACGTGCGCGCCGCCCTCACCGAGGTCGACGACCCCGAGCTGCCCGTCAACATCGTCGACCTCGGGCTGGTCCGGTCGGTGGCGGTCGACGGCGACCACGTCACCGTCGACCTCACCTTCACCTCGATCGCCTGCCCGTGCACCGACGTGCTCCGCGAGGACGTCGCGGCGCGGCTGCGCCGCCTCGACGGCGTCGGCCACGTCGAGGTACGGGAGGTCTTCGAGCCCTGGAGCCGTGACGACGTGACCGAGGAGGGGCGGCTGGCCCTGCGCGCCCTCGGGGTGACCTGAGTGGAGGCCGCCTCGCCCGAGGTCTGGGAGGTCTACGCGCGCCACGACCGCGAGGCCAGGGCCCATCATCTCGGCACGCTCAGGGCGGCCGGCCCCGCCGACGCCCGCGTGTTCGCCTTCATGCTCTACGACGAGCGCAAGTGGCAGGAGATGTTCGTGATCAAGCGGGCCGACGTGATCCCGGTCATCGCCCCGGAGTAGGCATGCGGCGCTACCGCGTGTTCGGCCGGACGGCCTACCCGGAACCGCTCGAGTTCCAGGGGACGGTGACCGCGGCCGACCACGACGCCGCCACCGGCGACGCGCTGCGGCAGTTCGGCCGCGCCTGGGTGGAGCTGGTGCTGCTGCCCGAGCGCTCGATCCACTGGGTGCTTGGCGCCGACGCCACCGAGGCCGGCGATGGCTGACGCGCCGCCCGGCGACGCCCGCGCGGCGGTCGCGAACCTGCTGGTCGTCCTCGCCGACAACAAGTACTGGCTCGGCCGGCACCTGTCGGAGTGGGCGGTCGGGGCACCCAGCCTGGAGGTCGCGGTCGCCTGCGCGGCCGTCGCCCAGGGTGAGCTCGGCCAGGCCCGGGTGCTCTACCCGCTCCTTGACGAGCTGGGGTTCCCCGGACCGGTCGACCCGCTGCAGCGCCAGCGTGCCTACCGCGTGTCGTTGCTGGACCGGCCGTTCGCGACCTGGCCGCACGCGGTGGTCGGGCTGGCACTGGTCGACCCGGCCCTCACGGTGATGCTCGACGCCCTGGCCGGGGGGGCGTACGAGGCGCTGGCGCGCCGGGTGCCGCGGATGCTGGAGGAGGAGGCGTTCCATACCGACTTCGCGGCCGGCCGGGTGGCGGAGCTCGCCGGGCCGCTCGGCGGTGCCGCGCGGCTGCAGGCGCTCCTCGACGAATCGCTCGACGAGATGCTCTGCTGGTTCGGGCGGGCGGACGAGCCCGGGGTCGAGGCCCTTCGCGGCGCGGGGCTGCTCACCCGCGGCAACGACCAGCTGCGCCAGGCCTATCTCGACCGGATCGGGCCGCCGCTCGCCGAGGCCGGCCTGGTGCTGCGCCCGGCGCGGGACCAGGCCACCGGACGATGGGACCACGGGGACCTGCCATGGGAACGATGGAACCGCCTGCAACGCCGCCTGGAATTGGTCGGCTTCGACGACCAGCGGGTGACCTGCCCCTGGTGCGGGTCTGGCGAGGTCGAGCAGGTCGGCGAGGTCGGGCCGACGGTGATGACCTCGCAGTGGCTCTGCGCCGCCTGCCACAGCCCGTTCGAGCGGATCCGCCGGCGCGGCCGCGCCTGACGCCACCGCTTCCCGCGCGCGTTCCGGGTCACCGGATAGGCTTGCGCCGCCCCAGGCAGGAGGCCGAGGCGATCCCAGCGGGGGACCTGCTGCCTGGCCGCTGAAGCTGGCGAGCTCACCGTCTGCCAGCAGCGGAAACCCGCCTGTCCGGGCGCCTCGTGTGGCACGGTGCGCTGGGTGGGGAGCATCCCCTGTCGATCCGGGGCTACCGCTTGGCTACCTGAGCCCCGGACCCCGCCACCGTGGGAGGCCAGCATGTCCAACCTCGTGCCCGTCGTCGTCGAGCAGACCAGCCGCGGCGAGCGGTCGTTCGACCTCTACTCCAGGTTGCTCGCCGGCCGCATCGTCTTCCTCGGCACCCAGGTCGACGACACCAGCGCCAACCTGATCATGGCGCAGCTCCTCCACCTGGAGAGCGAGGACCCCGACAAGGACATCAGCCTCTACATCAACTCCCCCGGCGGCTCGGTCACGGCCCTGCTCGGCATCTACGACACCATGCAGTACATCCAGGCCGAGGTCTCCACCATCTGCCTCGGCTGGGCGGCCTCGGCCGCGGCGGTGATCCTGGCCGCCGGGGCCACCGGCAAGCGCTACGCGCTGCCCCACTCGACCGTGCTGCTGCACCAGCCCCACGGCGGCGCCCAGGGCCAGTCGGCCGACATCGAGATCCAGGCCCGCGAGATCCTGCGGCTGCGGACGCTCTGCAACCAGATCCTCGCGCGGCACACGGGCCAGCCGGTCGAGCGGATCGCGCGCGACACCGACAGGGATTTCATCCTCGACGCCCGCCAGGCGCTCGAGTACGGGCTGGTCGACGAGATCCTCGCGGCCCGCCACGTGGTCCAGGTGCCGGGCGGCAACGGGGTGGCCGCGCCGCTGGCCGGCGCCGCCCGCGGGTGAGCAGCGTGCCGCGGGACGCCACGCGGGTGCCGGCGCTGACCGACGCCGAGTGCTCGTTCATCGACCACTACCTCGCGGTCGTCGACCTGGTCGCGCGCATCAACCCGGCCCGCAGCTCCGGCCACGCCTACGCCAGCCTCCGCGCCGCGCAGGCCCTCGCCGGCGAGGCCAGGGCGCTGCTCGGCGCGGTCGAGCTGATGTGGGAGCGCGGCGAGCGCGAGATCCACGTGAGCACGCTCACCCGCGCCCTGCGCGCCCTCGACGGCGAACGCCGCGCCAGCCGCGTCACCCTGCCGCGGTGACCGACCGGCGCCCTCACTGGTCGCAGGCGACTCCTGCCGGTTCGCGGAGCACGCCGGTCGTGGCGTAGCTCCCAGACTTCCTGTAACCGGTGACCGGCTTGGCGGACACTGTTGGCAGCCATCGGCCAGACACGGGGGCCGGTGATAGGGCCGGCACGTCAGGGGGTGGAGATGGGAACACCGGTGCTGCTGGTGGTGGATGAGGACCGCGCGGTGCTGGAGGCGCTGGCGGGCGACCTTGGCCGCCGCTTCGGGGTCGACTACCAGCTCCTCGCCGAGGGCTCCCCGGCGGCGGCGCTGACCACCCTCGGGCAGCTGGCGGCCGGATCGCAGCCGGTTGCCCTGGTGTTGGCTGGCCAGCAGATGACCCAGATGACCGGGGTGGAGTTCCTGGTGGCCGCCCATCGGCTGCACCCGGCGGCCAAACGGGTCCTGCTGGTGGGCCGGGGGGACTACACCGCGGCCCACCCGGCGGTGCGGGCGATGACGCTGGGGCAGATCGACTACCACCTGTTCACCCCCTGGCAGCCTGCGGAGCGGTGGTTGTACCCGCCGATGGGCGACTTCCTGGCCGACTGGAGCAAGACCCAGGAACCGTCGTTCGTGGCCATCCGCATCGTCGGCCGCCAATGGGAGCCACGCTCGCATCGGCTGCGGGACATCCTGACGCGGGTGGCCATGCCCTACCGGTTCTATCCGCACGACTCGCCGACCGGACGCCGGCTCCTGGAGGAGGCCGGCCAGGACGGCAGCCGGCTCCCGGTGGTGCTGTTCCGCACCGGCCGGGCGCTGGTCGACCCCTCCCACGCCGAGCTCACCGAGTTCCTCGGGGCCAGCACTCGACCCGAGGCCACCACCTACGACGTGGCCATCGTCGGTGCCGGCCCCGCCGGGCTGGCCGCGGCGGTGTCCGCGGCCTCCGAGGGGCTGCGGACGCTGGTGGTGGAGCCGGAGGTGTTCGGTGGCCAGGCCGGGACCAGCTCCCTGATCCGCAACTATCCCGGATTCCCCCACGGGGTCAGCGGCGATGATCTGGCCTTCCGGACCTTTGAGCAGGCGTGGCTGTTCGGGGCCAACTTCGTGTTCGCCCAGGCGGCGACCGGCTTGACCACCCGCGGGTCCGAGCGGTTGCTGCGGCTCGCCGATGGCCTGGAGGTGGCCGCCCGGGCGGTGATCCTCGCGCCGGGGGTGGTCTGGCGGCGACTGGGCGTGCCCAGCCTAGAGGCATTGTCGGGCGCTGGGGTGTTCTACGGCGCCGCGGGCAGTGAAGCCCACGCCATCGAAGGCCAACAGGTGGTCGTGGTCGGCGCCGGCAACTCGGCCGGGCAGGCCGCCATCCACCTGGCCGAGCACGCCGCGTCGGTCGCGGTGCTGGTCCGCGGCGAGGACCTCGGCACCACGATGTCCGACTACCTGGTCAAGAAGATCCAGGCGACCCCCAACATCTCCGTCCGGCTGCGCACCGAGGTGGTCGATGGGCAGGGCAGCGGGCGCCTGGAGCGCCTGACGCTCCACGACGGCCGCAGCCACACCACCCAGACCATCGCGGCGGCGGCCTTGTTCGTGCTGATCGGCGCGGAGCCGCGCACGCATTGGCTGCGCGAAACCGTTGGGTGTGACCAGCGAGGCTACCTGCTGACCGGCCGCGACCTCCTCGGCGCCGAGGGGCTGCCCACCGGCTGGCCGCTTGCGCGCCCACCGCTGTTCCTGGAGACCAGCCTGCCCGGCGTCTTCGCCGCCGGGGACGTGCGCCACCGGTCTATCAAGCGCGTGGCATCGGCCGTCGGGGAGGGCGCCATCGCCGTCCAGCTCGTCCACGAGTACCTCGCCGAGCAGGCAAGTTGAACAGACCATCCCGAACGGCTCAGTGCTCAAAGGGAGCGAAACGACGCTCAAGTGCAGACACCGGGCCGCTGCCCGCCCCGGCGGTCAGGGCTCGGCGACCACCTCGGCGAGGGCGGCGTCGACCTCGGTGGCGTGGCGCTCCAGGTCGGTGAGGAGTCGGTCGAGGTCGGCGCGCTGGTGCGCGCCAGGGTCCTCCTCGATGGCACGGCAGAGCTCGGCCAGCCGGGTCGCTCCGAGGCTGGCGGCGCTGCCCTTCAACGTGTGCGCCGCCACGGCGAGCGCGTCCGGGTCGCCGCCGGCGGCGGCGGCACGCATCGAGCCGAGCAGCTTCCGGGTGTTCTCCGCGAAGCGGGCGTGCAAGTCGCGGAGCAGGTGGGGTTCGCGTTCGCGGGTCAGGTCGCGGATCTGTCCGAGGATCGCCGGGTCGAGCATCGGCGCGCGGCCACGGGCCACCTCGCTGGCGGCCGGACCGGCGCCGACGAACCGGTCGAGGGCGTGGGCGAGCGCGTCGAGCTGGATCGGCTTGGCGACGTGACCGTCCATCCCGACGGCGAGGCAGCGCTGCCGGTCGCTCTCGAGCGCCGACCCGGTGAGCGCGATGATCGGGAGCCGGCTGCCCTCGGGCTCCATCCGCCGGATCGCCGCCGCCGCCTCGTACCCGTCCATGACCGGCATGCGGCAGTCCATCAGCACGGCGTCGTAGCGGCCGGTCGCGACCGCGGCCACGGCGGCCTGGCCGTTGCCGACCACGTCCACCTCGAACCCCATCCGTTCGACCATCAGGCACGCCACGCGCTGGTTCACCGCGTTGTCCTCGGCGAGCAGCAAGCGACCGCGCGACTGCCCGCCATGCGCCGGCCGTGGCCGCGCCGCGGGCGTGTTGAAAGCCGTGTCGTCATCCGCCATCGAAAAGCCGCGGCGGTGTCGTGCTCGATCGGCCGTTCCGGGAGCCTGACCGATGCCCGCCATGCGCCTCCTCCCCGGTGTATCGAGCCGGCGGGCGCCTCGCTTGACCGGCCTGGCAGCGCCGCCGCGGTGACCTCTCGGGCTGCTTCGACGTACCATTCCGCGCCTGGAGCCACCGCCGGCGGCAACGAGGAGGGGCAAGGAGGTCGAAAGGTGGAGACATGGGATGCGATCAGGTCCCGGCGCAATGTCCGCAGCTACACCGACGAGCCGATCCCACCGCGAGACCTCGACCAGGTCCTGGAGGCGGCCCGCCGCACGCCGTCCTCCTCCAACCAGCAGCGCTGGGACTTCGTCGTCTGCACCGACCGGGCGCAGCTCCAGGAGCTGGCACAGGTCTGGCGCTACGGCGGCCACGTCGCCGTCTCGGCGGCGACGATCGCCCTGGTGGCGCCGGACGACGAATCGGCGCGTGAGTCGATCCAGTACGATCTCGGGCAGACCACCATGAGCATCATGCTGGCAGCGGCCGACCTCGGCATCGGGAGCGGCCACTCGGCAGTGGCCGACCAGGCGCTCGCCCAGCGCGTCCTCGGCCTGCCCGACGGCAGGTTCTGCGCCTGGCTGATCGCGCTCGGCTATCCGGCCGACCGCCCGCTCAGCCCGATCCGGCGGCCCAACCGGCGCGCCTTCGACGACGTGGTCCACCGCGGCCGCTGGTAGCGGGCCGCCTGCGGAGCGTCCCGGCGCCCAGCAGGCCGACCGTCCCCGGTCAGGAGGCGACCACCTCGCTCGCGTTGGTGCCGGTGGCGTCCCGCAGGAAGCCCACCACCTGGGCGACCACCTCGGGATCATGGAGGATGCGCCGGTGCCCGAGCCTGGTGGTGGTGAGCAGCCGCGCGTCCGGCCAGGCGCGGGCGATCGCGCGACCGTCGGACCAGCTGGTCTCCCGGTCGTCGCGGTCGTGGACCACCAGCAGCTTCGGCGTGGCCACCTGCCTGGCGACGCCAGGCACGTCGAAGTGGGACATCGGCAGGCCCACGCGCCGCTCGATCCGCGCCACCAGCCGGGTCCGGATCCGCTCCCCGAAGCCGAGCCGCTCGGCGAAGGCGTGGCTGTACGGCAGGGGATGCGCCAGCGGCGCGATCAGCACCATCCGGCTGGCGCGGAGGCCGTCGCGGAGGGCGACCGCGGCGGCGGTGGCCCCGAGCGAGTGCGCCACCACCCCGTACGCCGGTCCGTACCGCGCCACCACCGCGAGCAACGCCTCGCCTGCCTCGGGGATGGTGCTGCTGCGCGGGCCGCTGGCGCCGCGGTCCGAGACGCCGTGGCTGGGCGCGTCGAAGCTCACCACCGAGAACCCCGACCCGACCAGCGGGCTCACCAGGGCGTCGAGCTGCCGCGCGGAGCCGCCCCAGCCGTGCACCAGGTAGACCACCGGGCCGCCGCTGCCGCCCCAGCGCCGGCCGCGCACCCGCCGGCCGTCGACCGCCACCTCGAACGCCGTGCCGGCACCCGCGGGCCCGGTGCGCGCCGGGCTCGCGGCCGAGCGGGAACGGGGCAGGGTGAACCAGAGGTGTTCGGCCCACCGGCCGCCGAGCCCTGGGGCGCACCGCTCGAGCAGCCAGAACAGCGCCCGGGTGCCGCTGGTCGTGAGGCGGGCATAGGCACGAACGATCGTGCTCTTCTTGATGGCCATGTGTCCGGGCTCCCTTCGGCGGGGCAGGTCAGCTGGGGACGCGCGCCGCCTCGAGGAGGCGGTCGAGCGCGCGGCGGGCGCGCTGTTCCGCCCTCGGGTCGTCGAGCAGGCGGCTGGCATGGTGGTAGGCGAGCATGACGCCGTACAGGTCCTGGGCGAACTGCTCGGGGTCGGCGTCGGCGCGGAACTGTCCCTCGGAGATGCCGGTGGCGAACACCGTGGCGATGGTCTCGAGCCAGTCGCGCTGCACCTTGGCGAGCTGGTCCCGCACCGGTCCGGGCTGATCGTCGAGCTCGGTGGCGGCCGCGACGAACAGGCAGCCGGCGGAAAGCTCGTCACGGCACCAGGCGAACCAGTGGTCGAACAGCTCCCGCACCCGGGGCTCGCCGCGGGGCGCCTTGAGCGCCGGGCGGACCACCAGGTCCACGAAGCGGGCGCTGGCGTGGTCCAGCACCTGAAGCTGCAGGGATTCCTTGGAGTTGAAGTGCGCGAACAGGCCGCTCTTGGAGAGCCCCGTGTCCGCGGCCAGCGAGCCGATGGTCAGCCCGCCGAGCCCGACGCGGCTGGCCACGCGGGTGGCCGCATCCACGATGGTCTGGCGGGTCAGCTCGCCTTTGCTCATGCGAGAGTAATAGCACGATCGTTCGTACCATGGCAAGACCGGCCACGGCATCGCCTCCCGGCCGGCTCAGCCCTCCAGCAGCCGGGGGAGGTCGGCGACGCTGTCGATCACCGCGTCCGGTTCGGCCTCGGCGCCTGGCTGGGAACGGTCGCCTTTGCCGGTGCGGACCAGCACCGTGGCGGCGCCGATCCCGTGGCCGCCGCCGATGTCGGCGACCAGGTCGTCGCCGACCACCAGCGCCGTCCGCGGCCCGCGGCCGAGCGCCTCCAGCGGCGCGGTGAAGAACGCCGGCGACGGTTTGCCCAGCACCAGGGCCTCCCGGCCGGTGGCGTACTCGAGCAGCCGGACCCACCCGCCGGTGTCGAGGTGCTCGCCGTCGTCGCGGCGGGCGACCCGGTTGACCTGGGTGGCCACCAGCTCCGCCCCGGCCCGCACGGCCCGGAACGCCCGGTCGAGGTCGTCGTAGGTCGCCCCGTAGCTGGGATCGGCGACCAGCACGTGCGTGGCCGGCTCGTCGGTGCCGGCCAGCGTGGCCGCCAACAGCTGGCGCACGCCGTCGGCCGCCACGGCCAGCACCCGCGCGCCTGGCGAGGACGCGAACATCCGGGCGGCGACCGCGACCGGGGTGACCAGCTCGTCCTCGGCGGCCTCGAACCCGCGAGCGGCCAGGCGGTCGGCCAGGGCGGCCGGGGTGACCGCGTCGGTGTTGGTGGTGAACCGCACCGCGAGCCCCTGGTCGCGCAGCCACCTGACCGCCTCGGAGGCACCGGGAATGACCTGGCTGCCCACGTAGAGGGTGCCGTCCAGGTCCAGCAGGACCGTGTCGATGCCGGTCAGCCGCCCCACGCCCACCTCCCCGCCGGTCCCGCGCCACCGCCAGCATGCCGGACCCGCGGGCCCGGCGCGCGGCCGGACCTCCCGATCAGGGTCGCAGGGTGATGCGCGCGACCTGCGGGTCGTGGTCGCTCGCCCGGGCTGCGTACTCGGCGTTGACGTGGATCGGCGTCGTGGCCAAGGGGACGGCGGACGGCGCGCCCGCCGCTCCGCCACCGCCGGATCCCTGGGCGGTGCCTGGTCGCGGGTGCGATTGACGAGCCGTGAGACGATCGCATCACGATGACGCCGCCGCTCAACGGACCACCGGCCGTCCCATGACCGTTGCCAGGCGGCCACCGG
>DATLQA010000115.1:0-2418 GCA_035535495.1 Actinomycetota bacterium
TCGGGCGGAGGAGCCTGGAGCACGCTCTCGCTCACCAGGACCTGCTTGGCGCCGGCGCGGCTGGCGATCCTGGCGGCCAGGTTCACGGTGCGGCCGAAGTAATCCCCGCCCTGGACCACCACCGGCCCGGCCGCCACCCCCGCGTGCGCCGGCGGTAGGCCGGCCTTCGGAAGTTCCTCCACCATCTGCAGCGCCGCCAGCACCGCCCCCGCGGGTCTCGAAAGTAGAACATCATCCCATCGCCCAGCCACCTGGCCGACACACGACCGTGCTCGCCGGCCAAGCGGCGCACCAGCACCGCCAGCGACTCGACCAGCGCGGCCGCGGCCTGGTCGCCCCGCTCCTCGGTGAGTCGGGTGTAGCCGGCCAGGTCCAGGAAGCACATCGCCGGGACCCGCTCGGGTCTGGCGCGGGCGCCGACCTCCCCCAGCGCCGCCTCGACGTGCTCGACCTGGTCCTCGATCCAGGCCATCTCCTGCTCCCCGCCTGCCCACGCGCACCAGGTTCCGCTTGACCGCGGCTGGACGAGAGACGCCAGTGCGCCTTGACCCTTCTTCGTGGCGTCTAGACAACTGCTACCGGGACCAGGCGGTGACCAACGCCGCACAGCTGGCGGACCTACTGCGCGACGCGGACGTTCCGGTGGTGGGTCCGAGCGGCTGACGCGTGGCGCTAATGTGGCGGTTATTGCGGTCGCCCCGGGTCGAGCTGTAGCCGGCCGCTACTGTACCCGCGCACCTGGTCGGCGAGCCGGTCGCGGCTGACCAGGCCGATCGCGCCGGAGATCTCCTCCGCCGCCGCCTCCACTCCGGTCCCGGCCAGCTCGAACTCGTACGCCATGCAGGCCCCGGGCAGCAGGTAGAAGCGCCGGTCGCGGTAGGTCCCCCCGGTCCGGATGCGCTCGTCGAACCGCCGCGTCCCCGGCTGGTCGGTGGCGGTCTCGGTGGCCCCGCCGCGGTCGCAGGTGGCGGTCAGCTCGATCGTGAGCGCAACCTGGTCGATCAGGCGGGAGAACTCGATCTTGGTGCGCCCGTCCCAGGAGTCGAGGTCGTCCAGAAACCAGTCGTCGAGCTCGGCGCGCAGGCATGGCACCGCCGACGCGGTGGGGACCGACTGGGCCATGAGGACCATCCGCTTGTCCAGCCGGTCGTCGGATGGCGTGCACGGCAGGACCCGCAGGGGAGTGCTGATCGCGCTGCTGCAGCCGGCCGCCAGCACCGCCGCGGCGACGGCCACAAGGACAGCGACCCGCCTCATATCGGGGCCAGAATGCCGACGACGATCACGGTCAGCGGCACGGCGGCGATCACCAGCGCGGCGATCAGCGCCACCCGGCGCACGGTCCACCGCTGGATCGGGATCGGGTGCGGCCGCTCGGGCAGCAGGGCGATGAACTCGGCGTGCAGGTCACGACCCTGCTGGCGCATCATCTGGCGCAGCTGGGAGGGCATCGTGAGGCCGCGGGTGGCCGCGAACGCCTCGGTGATCTCCGCCACCGAGTACTGCTTGCGGGCCCGCGCGTACACCCGTTCCGGGCTGGTCCCCAGCGCCAGGACGAGCATCATGTTGCCCAGGTCCACCGCTTGGCGCCACGGGCTGGGCCGCAGCTCACCGAAGGCGGTGTCGATCAGGTGCAGGCGGCCGTTGCGGACCATCAGGTTGGCCGGCTTGATATCCCGATGGGCCAGGCCGGCCTCCCAGAGTCGGCGGACGATCCCCAGCCCCTGGTCGATCAGGTCGTCGTCGACCTCGACCTCGCCGATCTCGTGCGCGCCGTCGAGGAACTCGGTGACGAGCAGGTATTCGCGCTCGGGGGTGATCTCGACGACCCCGTACGGCGGCGGCACCGGCAGGCCGGCGTCGCGCATCAGCCGCAGCAGGTAGTCCTCGTACTGCACCAGCCGGCGCACCGTGTTGAACGACTTCTCGTCCTCCAGCTGGCCATAGAGGACCGTCCGGCCGAGCTTGTACCAGCGGTCCGAGCGCAGGTGGGTGGCCGAGTACAGCTTGGCGAACAGGTAAGTCTCCGGGTCGCCCTTGACCGTGATCCGCAGCGGGGTGGAGCCGCCCGAGCCCTCGAGGTTGAACGGCTTGATCGCCACCGGGATCACGCCGAGCTGCTCCTCCAGCGCGTGCGCGATGGCGTCGTGCCGGGCGCCGGTGACGTCGAGATGCGCGGTGCGGCCGCGGCGGTAGCTGATCGGGAACGCCTCGTTCGGGACGAACATCCGGAACGCGGCCAGCGGGATGGCCACCCCGACCACGACCGCGAACAGCACGTCCAACGGTCCCTCCTGGGCGAGGTAGAGGCGGGAGAGCACGGTGACGGCGAGCAGCCCGGCGACGACGAGTTTGCCCCGCTCCCGCAGCCGTCCGGCCGGGACCAGCGTGTACAGGGCGGTGACGAGGATGGCGGTG
>DATLQA010000116.1:0-51349 GCA_035535495.1 Actinomycetota bacterium
GGTGGTCGCGCCGGTGGACGACGCCGACCTCACCCGGCGCATCGAGCAGGTCCTCGAGATCATGCTGAAGGACAACGTGCAGGCCTGGGAGCTGGGCGAAGACGGCGAGTGGCAGCGCCAGCAGCCCAGCGAGGGCGCCAAGCCGGTCGCCACCCACCAGGTCCTGCAGGAGCTCGCCCTGCGCCAGGGGGTGGTGACCCGCCGCCCGGTGGAGTCGGAGTAGACGGCATCCCGGGCGCCAGCGGCGGTATCGAAGCCGGCAGCCGAGGTAGCCTGAGGGTTGGCACGCCGCCGCGCTGCCATGACACGTCTGCGTCGATTCCGCCACGAGGAGCCGCTGTGACCGCCACCCCGCCGAGCGCCGATCAGGACCGGCTCGCCGTCGACACCGTCCGCACGCTGGCCATGGACGCCATCCAGAAGGCCGGCGACGGGCATCCAGGCACCGCCATGGCCCTGGCTCCGGCCGCCTATGCGCTCTGGACCCGCTTCCTGAACTTCGACCCGGACGACCCGGACTGGTTCGACCGCGACCGCTTCGTGCTCTCCAACGGGCATGCCTCGATCCTGCAGTACACCAGCTTGCACCTGGTCGGCTACGACCTCGGCATCGACGACCTGAAGCAGCAGCGCCAGTGGGGCTCGCGCACGCCCGGCCACCCCGAGCACTTCCTCACCCCCGGCGTGGAGACCACCACCGGCCCGCTCGGCCAGGGGGTCGGCAACGCGGTCGGCTTCGCGATCGCCGAGCGCTTCCTCGCCGACCGCTACGGTCCCGAGGTGGTCGACCACCGCACCTGGGCGTTCGCCTCGGACGGGGACATGATGGAGGGGGTGGCCTCGGAGGCGTCCTCGCTGGCCGGGTTCCTCCGGCTCGGCAAGCTGACCCTGCTCTACGACGACAACCACATCACCATCGACGGGCCCACCGAGATCGCCTTCGGCGAGGACACCGAGGCCCGCTACCGCGCCTACGGCTGGCACACCGTCGCCGTCGAGGACGCCAACGACCTCGAGGCGATCGCGGCCGCCTACCAGGCCGCCGTCGACGAGACCGAGCGGCCGACGTTCATCCGGCTGCGCAGCCACATCGCCTGGGGCGCGCCCAAGGCCCAGGACACCCCCAAGGCGCACGGCGCCGCCCTCGGCGAGGAGGAGGTGCGGGCGACCAAGCAGGCCTACGGCTGGGACCCTGACAAGCACTTCTACGTCCCCGACGGGGTCTACGAGCGCTGGCGCGTCAGGGTGCCCGCCAACCAGCAGGCCAACGCGGCCTGGCGCGAGCGGCTGGCGGCCTGGGGCCAGCGCGAGCCCGAGCTGGCCGCCGAGTTCCGCGACGGCCTGGCCGGCCAGCTCCCCGAGGGCTGGGACTCCGACCTCGACAAGCTCTTCGACGAGCCCGAGGACCTGGCCACCAGGTCCGCCTCGCACCAGGTGATGAACGCGATCGCGTCCCGGCTGCCGACCTTCCTCGGCGGCTCGGCCGACCTGGCCGAGTCCAACAAGACCGACCTGGCCGGCGGCGGGGACTACGGCCCGGAGTCGACCGGGCGGAACCTCCACTACGGCGTGCGCGAGCATGGCATGGGGGCGATCTCCAACGGGCTGGCGCTCCACGGCGGCCTGCGGCCGTTCGCCGCCACCTTCCTGATCTTCTCCGACTACATGCGGGCCAGCGTCCGCCTGGCCTGCCTGATGGAGCTGCCGGTCGTCTACGTGTGGACCCACGACTCGGTCGGGCTCGGCGGCGACGGGCCCACCCACCAGCCGGTCGAGCACCTCGCCGCGCTGCGCGCCATGCCGCGGCTGCGGGTCTTCCGACCGGCCGACGGCCCGGAGACGGCCGAGGCCTGGCGGGCGGCGATCGCCCGCACCGACGGGCCCACCGCGCTGGCGCTCTCCCGCCAGAACCTGCCGCCGATCGACCGCGAGACCCACGCCGGGGCCGACGGTGCCCAGCGCGGCGCCTACGTGCTCGCCGACTCGGGCGACGGCGCCCCCGCGGTGATCCTGATCGCCACCGGCTCGGAGGTCTGGGTCGCGCTCGGCGCGCGCGAGCAACTCGAAGCGGACGGCATCCCCACCCGGGTGGTCTCGATGCCGTGCTGGGAGCTGTTCGAGGAGCAGGACCAGGCCTACCGCGACCAGGTGCTGCCGCCCGCGGTCCGCGCCAGGCTCTCGGTCGAGGCCGCCGCCACCTTCGGCTGGACCCGCTGGGTGGGGGAGGACGGCGAGTCGGTCGGCATCGACCACTTCGGCGCCTCGGCAAAGGGTGAGCTGGTGCTGGAGAAGTTCGGCTTCACCCCCGACAACGTCGCCGACCGGGCCAGGACGCTGCACCAGCGGCTCCGTGGACGGCTCGACGGCCTGCCCGCGTGAGCGGCCGCCGGCCGCCGGAAGAAGGCCGTTGACCATGACGTTGACCGGAAGAGAGCAATCGCGTCGCACCACGCGACGGTAAGGAGCCACCATCATGGCCAATCAACTCCAGCGGCTCAGCGAGCAGGGCGTGGCCGTCTGGGTCGACTCGATCGCCCGCGACTGGCTCGAGAAGGGCGAGTTGCGCCGGCTGCGCGACCAGTTCTCGGTGGTCGGCGTGACCTCCAACCCCACCATCTTCCAGAAGGCGATGGGCGAGGGGTCGTTCTACGACGACGACCTGAACCGCCTGGCCCGCGAGGGCCTGGACGCGCGGACCATCTTCGAGCGGCTGGCGCTGGACGACATCCGCGGCGCCGCCGCCGACATGGAGCCGGTGTACGAGCGCACCGGCGGGCTCGACGGGCGCATCTCGTTCGAGCTGCCGCCGGACATCGCCAACGACACCGAGGCGTCGGTGCGCGAGGCGCGCCGCCTGTTCGACGCGCTGGCGCGGCCGAACGTGTTCATCAAGATCCCCGCCACCGCCGAGGGCGTCGAGGCCGTCCGGGCCTCGATCGCCGACGGCATCAACGTCAACGTCACCCTGATCTTCTCGATCGCCCGCTACCGCGAGGTGATCGAGGCCTACCTGGCCGGCCTGGAGGCCCTGGCCGACGCCGGCGGCGACCTCACCCAGGTGGCCAGCGTGGCCTCGTTCTTCGTCAGCCGGGTCGACACCAACGTCGACGCCAAGCTGCAGGCGATCGTCGACGCCGGCGGCCCCGACGCCGACCGGGCCGCCGCGCGGCTCGGCACCGCCGCGATCGACAACGCCAAGCTCGCCTACGAGGCCTTCGAGCAGGCGTTCAGCGGCCCCCGCTGGGAGGCGCTCGAGCGGCTCGGCGCGCGCGCGCAGCGGCCGCTGTGGGCCTCGACCTCGACCAAGAACCCCGCCTACCGCGACGTCGTCTACGTCGAGGAGCTGATCGCCGACCGCACCGTCAACACCATGCCGCTGGCCACGATCGAGGCCTTCGCCGACCACGGCGAGATCCGCGGCCAGACCATCCGCGAGGACCTGGAGCGCGCCCACGCGCTCTGGCCGGACCTGGCCAGGCTCGGCATCGACGAGGCCAAGGTCGGCGAGGAGCTCGAGCTCGACGGGGTGGAGAAGTTCGCCGACAGCTACCGTGCCGTACTCGACGCGGTTGAGGGCAAGCGGGCGGAGGCGGCCAGGTGAACCTCGGCATGGTCGGCCTCGGCCGCATGGGCCGGGGCCTGTCCCGCCGCCTGATCGCCGGCGGCCACCGGGTGGTCGGCTGGGACCGCGACCCGGCCGCCGTCCAGGCGCTCGCCGGCGACGGCGCCGAACCCGCCACCGACCTGGCCGACCTCCGCGACCGGCTGGCGCCGCCGCGGGCCGTCTGGGTGATGGTCCCGGCCGGGACGCCCACCCAGGAGACCCTCGACCGCCTCGGCGAGCAGCTCTCCCCGGGCGACCTGGTGGTCGACGGCGGCAACTCGTGGTTCCGCGACACCACGGCACGGGCGCTCGCCCTTGCCGAGCGGGGCGTCGTGCTGGTCGACTCCGGCACCTCCGGCGGCATCTGGGGCGAGCGGGAAGGGTTCTGCCTGATGGTGGGCGGCCCGGCGGAGGCGGTCGACGCGCTCCGCCCGGTGTTCGACACGCTCGCGCCGGAGGACGGCTGGGCCCACGTCGGGGACGCCGGCGCCGGCCACTACGTCAAGATGGTCCACAACGGCATCGAGTACGGCCTGCTGCAGGCCTACGCGGAGGGCTTCGAGGTGCTGGCCGAGACCGACGAGTACGACCTCGACCTGCACCAGGTCGGCGAGGTGTGGCGGCATGGCAGCGTGGTCCGCTCCTGGCTGCTCGACCTGGCCACCGCCGCCTACGCCAAGGACCCGGAGCTGGCCAAGGTGTCGGGGTATGTGGAGGACTCCGGCGAGGGCCGCTGGACGGTCGCCGAAGCCCTCCGGCTCGACGTGCCCGCCCCGGTGATCAACCTGTCGCTGATCATGCGGCTCCGCTCCCGCGAGAAGGACTCCTACGCGGCCAAGTTCGTGGCGGCGCTGCGCAACGAGTTCGGCGGCCACCCGGTGAGGACCGCCAAGTGAACGCGCACGACCAGAGCGCCGAGCAGCCGCTGGTGGTGGGCGAGCGGGTGCGGGCCACCCCGCCGCCGACCGCCATGGTGATCGTCGGCGGCTCCGGCGACCTCGCCCACCGCAAGATCGTCCCGGCCCTCTACAACCTCGAGCTGCACCGCCTGCTGCCGCAGAACTTCCAGGTGGTCGGCTCCTCGCGGACCGAGTTCTCGGACGACGAGTACCGTCGCGACATGCGCAAGGCGGTAGAGGAGTTCTCTCGCACGCAGCCCATCCAGCAGCAGGTCTGGGAGTCGTTCGCCAGCCGGCTGCACTACGTCACCGGCTCGTCCACCGACCCGGACACCTTCGCGCGCGTCGGTGACCTGCTCGACCACTTCGACCGCGAGTGGGGCACCGACGGCAACCGCCTGTTCTACCTGTCGCTGATCCCCAAGCTGTTCCCGGACACGGTCCGCGGCATCGGCAAGTCGGGCATCGGCGGCCGCGCCTGGGACGGCGGCTGGTCCCGGGTCGTCTGCGAGAAGCCGTTCGGCCACGACCTCGCCTCCGCCCGGGAGCTGCAGGAGCTGCTGACCAAGGTCTTCCCGGAGGAGGACGTCTTCCGCATCGACCACTACCTGGGCAAGGAGAGCGTCCAGAACATCATCGCGTTCCGCTTCGCCAACGGCATCTTCGAGCCGGTCTGGAACCACCACTACGTCGACCACGTCCAGGTCACCGTGGCCGAGTCGATCGGGATCGAGCACCGCGGCAACTTCTACGAGACCGCCGGGGCGATCCGCGACATCATCCAGAACCACGCGTTGCAGGTGCTGGCGCTGATCGCCATGGAGCCGCCAGGCACCTTCGAGCCCGAGGACGTGCGCAACGAGAAGGCCAAGGTGCTCAAGGCCCTGCGCCGCCTGGAGGGCGAGGCGGTCGACGCCGCCGTGGTCCGCGGCCAGTACGGCCCCGGCTGGGTCGAGGGCAAGCAGGTGCCCGGCTACCGCGAGGAGCCCGACGTGGCGCCGGACTCGGTGGTGGAGACCTACGTCGCCGGCGAGTTCCTGGTCGACAACTGGCGCTGGGCGGGCACCCCGTTCTACCTGCGCACCGGCAAGCGCCTGCCCAAGCGGGCCACCGAGGTGGTGGTGCAGTTCAAGGCCGCCCCGCACCTGCCGTTCGGGCAGACCGCCCAGGACGGGCTGGAGCCCAACGCGCTGGTCCTGCGCATCCAGCCCGACGAGGGCATCACCATGAAGGTCGGCGCCAAGGTGCCAGGGCCGTCGCTGGAGGTCCGCTCGGTCAACATGGACTTCTCCTACGGCACCTCGTTCGCCGACGACCTGCCCGACGCCTACGAGCGGCTGCTGCTCGACGTGATGGTGGGCGACCCGACCCTGTTCCCGCGCTGGGACTCGGTCGAGCTGGCCTGGCAGGCGGTGCAGCCGATCCTCGACCGCTGGGCCAGCTCGGACCCGCCGGAGCTCCCCAACTACGCCGCCGGCGAGTGGGGGCCGAAGGCGGCCGACGAGCTGATCGCCAGGAAGCGGCCCGGCCGCCGGTGGCGGCGGCCATGAGTCAGGGGACCGCGTTGGCCGGTGGCCGTGGCGAGCCGCCGGGGTTCTCGCTGGAGCCGGTCGCGCTCGGCGAGGTCGACCAGCTCCTGGAGCGCCAGCGGCGGCAGGACGAGGACGTCAACGGCGTGCTGGTGCGGGCGAGCGTCTCCAACCTGGTGGTGGTCTGCCACGACCGGCCCGCCAGCCGGCAGGCGTTGGCCGCGGTCGAGCGGCTCGGCCAGCGGGCCCCGTCCCGCTGCGTGGTGCTGATCGCCGAGCCGCCGGCGGGTCGCGAGGACGTGCGGACCTGGGCCCGGGTGGTGCAGCGCCAGACCGACGGCGGGCCGAAGGTGGTCTGGGACGAGGTGGTGGTGCAGACCACCGTGCCGCCGCGGCACCTGGTCTCGGTGGTGCTGCCGCTGCTCCTGCCCGAGCTGCCCGTGTTCACCTGGTGGACCGGGACGCCGCCGTTCGGCGACGAGGTGTTCGACGAGCTGACCGAGGTGAGCAACCGGCTGATCGTCGACTCGGCCGCGTTCGCCGATCCGCCCGCCGATCTCGCCCGCCTGGCCAGGGCCGCGGCCGCCATCACGCCGGCCGTGTCGGACTGCGTCTGGGGCCGGCTCACCCCGTGGCGCGAGCTGCTGGCCGCGCCGTTCGGCGGGCCGCCGCTGCGCGGCTCCCACGACCGGATCCGCTCCGTGTCCGTCGACGCGGTCGAGCCGACCGCCGGCCTGGAGCTGGTGGGCTGGTTCGCCTCCCGGCTCGGCTGGGAGCTGGACGAGGTCCGCCTCGCCGCCGACCCGGCCAGCGACGCCTGGCACGCCAGGTGGACCACGGCAGGGGGGGTCTGCGACACGGTGGTCACCACCAGCCTCGGTGCCGGCGCCCTGACCAAGGCGGCGCTGAAGGTCGACTGCGACGACGGGCCGGCCAGCATCCGGGTGGAGGCGCCGCCAGGGCACCTGGTCGCCACCGTGACCGCGACCGGCCACGAGCCCAGCCGCCGGCGGGTGGGCCTGGCCAGCGCCGCCGACCCGATCGGCCTCAGCGCCGAGCTGCAGGTCTTCGGCCACGACCGCATCTTCGAGGAGGCGCTGGTCCCAGCCGCCGCCCTCGCCGAAGCCGCCAGCGACTGAACCGGGGATCCTCACTCGCCTGCCCAGGCGGGCCGGTGAGAAGCTGGAGCCCGAAACAGACCCGGAGGGACCAGAGGGACCAGAGGCGGAGGGCATGGCGCGCGTCGAGGTGGTGGAGGACGGGGCGGCCCTGGCCGAGGCGGCCGCGAGGGCGGCGATCGCCGGGATCGGCGCGGCGGTCGACGTCCACGACACCTGCACCTGGGTGCTGACCGGCGGCGGCACCCCCTTGGCCGCCTACCAGCGCCTGGCCAGCCACCGCCTGCGCCACGGGGTGGAGTGGGACCGGGTGCGGATCGCCATCGGCGACGAGCGCTGCGTGCCGCCCCACCATCCCGACTCCAACTGGGGCCAGGCCGCGGCCGCGCTGCTCGACCACGTCCCAGTGGCCGACGAGCATCTCCTCAGGATCCGCGGCGAGGCCCCGCCGGGGCACGCCGCCAACGAATACGAGGCGCTGCTGCGCACCCTGCCGGCGGCCAGGCCGGGCGTGCCCCGGCTGGAGCTGGTCTGGCTCGGGGTCGGCCCGGACGGCCACTGCCTGTCGCTCTTCCCCGGACGGCCGGAGCTGGACCAGCGCGACCGGCTGGTCGTCCCGGTCCACGACGCTCCCAAGCCGCCGCCCGACCGGATCTCCCTCACCCTGGCCGCCCTGACCGGGGTGGAGCGGCTCACCGTGATCGCCGGCGGCGAGGCCAAGGCGGCGGTGATCGCCAAGGCCCTGGCCGGGGACGACAGCCTGCCGATCAGCCGCGCCGTGGCCACCGTCGAGCAGGCCGGCGGCGAGGCCACCTGGCTGCTCGACCGGGCCGCGGCGGGCGGGTAGCGCCATGGGCACGGTCGTGACGGCCGCGGTCCTGCGCAGCGTCGGCGGGCCGCTCACCGTCGAGCAGGTCGAGCTGCCCGACCCCGGCCCCGGCCAGGTCGGGGTCCGGCTGGCCGCCACCGGCGTCTGCCACTCCGACCTGTCGCTGGCCCGCGGCACGCTGGTCCAGCCCGTCCCGGCCGTCCTCGGCCACGAGGGCGCCGGCCGGGTCGTCAGCGTCGGCGACGGCGTCGAGCAGCTGGCAGTGGGCGACCAGGTGGTGCTCAACTGGACGCCGCCGTGCCGGCGCTGCTGGTTCTGCCTGCACGGCGAGCCCTACCTGTGCGAGCGGGCGGCAGACCCGGCGCGGCAGCCCTACGGCTCGCTCGGCGACGGCACGCCGGTCCACCCCGGCCTCGGCGTCGGCGCCTTCGCCACCGAGACGGTGGTCGGCTCCAACGCCTGCATCCGCCTGCCCGACGGGGTCCCGCTCGTCGAGGCCGCGCTGCTCGGCTGCGCCGTGCTGACCGGCGTCGGCGCGGTCCGCAACGCCGCCAAGGTCCGGCCCGGCCAGTCGGTGGTGGTGATCGGGCTCGGCGGGGTCGGCCTCGCCGCCATCCAGGGCGCCCGGCTCGCCGGGGCGGAGCCGATCGTCGCGGTCGACCCCGCCAGCGACAAGGCCGACCTGGCCAGGCGGCTCGGCGCCACCCACGTGCTGGAACCCTCCGCCGACCTCGGCAGGCAGGTCAGGGCGCTGACCGGCGGGCGCGGCGCCGACCACGCCATCGAGTGCGTCGGCCGGGCCGAGACGATCCGCTCGGCCTGGTCGGTCACCCGTCGCGGCGGCCGCGCCACCGTGGTCGGGCTCGGCTCCCGCACCGACACGCTCACCTTCAACGCGCTCGAGCTCACCCACTTCGCCCGCACGCTGGCCGGCTGCATGTACGGCGACAGCGACCCGGCCACCGACGTCCCGGTGCTGCTCGACCACTACCGCGACGGCCGCCTCGACCTCCGCGCGCTGGTCACCGAGGAGATCACGCTGGACGGCGTGGAGGACGCCTTCGCCCGCCTGGAGGCCGGCCGCGGCGCCCGCAGCGTGATCCGCTTCCAGCCGGACTCCTAGCGCGGCCGCGCGACCCGCGGCACCGCTTGGCGGCCACGCCCGGGAGGTACCCTCACCTCAGCGTGGAAGCGCCGTCGGGAGGGGACCGTGATGGCCGAGGGAACAGGCAGCAACACCCTGAGCGTGACTGACAACCGCACCGGCAAGACCTACGAGATCCCGATCGAGGACGGGGCGGTGCGGGCGACGGAACTCCGCCAGATCAAGGTCGACGACGACGCGGACGGGCTGGTCTCCTACGACCCGGCGTTCCTGAACACCGCCAGCTGTCGCAGCGCCATCACCTACATCGACGGCGACAAGGGCATCCTGCGCTACCGCGGCTACCCGATCCAGGAGCTGGCCGAGGGGAGCACGTTCCTCGAGGTCGCCTGGCTGCTGCTCAACGGCGAGCTGCCCGACGAGCGGCAGCTCGCCGAATGGCGCCACGAGATCACCCACCACACCCTGCTGCACGAGAACATCAAGAAGTTCATCGACGGCTTCCACCACGACGCCCATCCCATGGGCATCCTGGTCTCCACCATCGGCGCGCTGTCCACCTTCTACCCGGACGCCAAGGACATCCGCGACGAGCCCTCGCGGCACAAGCAGATCGTCCGGCTGATCGCCAAGACCGCCACCGTGGCCGCGTTCGCCTACCGCCACGACCGCGGCCTGCCCTACGCCTACCCGGACAACGAGCTGTCCTACGCCGGCAACTTCCTCAACATGATGTGGCGGGTCACCGAGCCGAGGTACCAGCCCGACCCAGCCCTGGAACACGCCCTGGACGTGCTGTTTATCCTCCACGCCGACCACGAGCAGAACTGCTCCACCAATGCCATGCGGGCGGTCGGCAGCTCCCATGCCGACCCGTTCTCGGCGGCGGCCGCCGCCGTCGCCGCGCTCTACGGGCCGCTCCACGGCGGCGCCAACGAGCAGGTGCTGCGCATGCTCACCGAGATCGGCTCGGTCGACCGGGTGCCTGCCTACGTCGAGCGGGTCAAGGCCGGTGAGATGCGCCTGATGGGGTTCGGCCACCGGGTCTACAAGAACTACGACCCGCGGGCCCGGATCATCAAGCAGGTCGCCGAGGACGTCTTCAAGGTCACCGGGATGAACCCGCTGCTGGAGGTGGCGGTCGAGCTGGAGCGGGTGGCGCTGGAGGACGACTATTTCGTCAGCCACCGGCTCTACCCCAACGTGGACTTCTACTCCGGGATCATCTACCAGGCCCTCGGCTTCCCGGTGCAGATGTTCCCGGTGCTGTTCGCCATCGGCCGCATGCCCGGCTGGCTCGCCCAGTGGCAGGAGGGCCTGCTCGACCGCGAGCAGAAGATCGCCAGGCCACGCCAGGTCTACGTCGGCCCCGCCGAGCGGCACCTGCCCGAGCGGGCCACTTCACGCTGAGCCGCCCGGCCGGGGGCCCCGCCTACGCCATCCGGCCGGGCAGCCCGGCGCTATGCCGCCCTGCCTGGGCGGCTGTCGGAGGGCGCCTGGCTGGTGCCCGCCGGCCTGGAAGTCGTCCGCTCGCCGCCGGGAGGGGCGGTGCCATCCGAGCGTGGTGCGGACGGCGCTGGGTCACGGTCCAGCCACCACAGCACCGCCAAGAGGGTCGCTGCCGGCAGGCAGACCACCACCGCCTGCGCCAGTGTGGCCGCGCTCATCGCAGCCCCGCCGCCGACGACCAGCCCATGACCGCCTCCCGCACCCGGCGCGGCCCGAACCCACAGGTGCGGGAGTGGGCTCTTCGCACCGGTTCCTGGAATGAACGTGACTTGTCCAATTTGGCGCCGTCAAGAACTAACCACAGGCGGTGGAGCGCGACAAGCGGTCCACCGGAGGTCCCGCGACGGCCCCGCCGGCACCGCGACCGTGGTCCGGCGGGCGGCTCGCTCCCTTGTCTCGCGTGACCGTTGTCAGCGGGCGGCCTGGAAGCCGTCGAGCACGCCGCCGACGCAGTCGCCGAGCGCGTCCAGCGCGTACCCGCCCTCCTGGACGAACAGGGTCGGCACGGCGAGGCCGGCGAGCAGCCCGCCGATCCGCGGGTAGGCGGCGCGGCTGAGCGAGAACCCGCCGATCGGGTCCTCGGCGAAGGTGTCCACGCCCAGGCTGACCAGCAGCACGGCCGGGGCGAAGGCGGCCACCGCCTGCAGCGCCGACCGCAGCACCCCGAGGTAGGCGTCGTCACCGGTGCCGTCCGGCAGGGGCCGGTTGAGGTTGGCGCCCGCCGCCGGCCCGCCGCCGGTCTCGTCCGCCCTGCCGGTGAAGTACGGGTAGTGGACCGCCGGGTCGCCGTGCAGGGAGACGTACTGCACGGCCGGGTCCTCCCAGAACACGTCCTGGGTGCCGTTGCCGTGGTGGAAGTCGACATCGACGATCGCGACCCGGCCGAGCCGGGACAGCGCCCTGGCGGCGACGGCGGCGTTGTTCAGCAGGCAGAAGCCGCCGTAGTAGCCGGGCCCGGCGTGATGGCCGGGCTGGCGGCAGAGGGCGTAGGCGGCGGTGGCGCCCTCTGCGACCAGGTCGGCGGCGGTCAGGGCGGCGTCGGCGGCGGCCACCGCGGCCGGCCAGCTCCCCGCCACCAGCGGGGTGGCCGTGTCGAAGCAGAACCAGCCGGGGCGGCCGACCCCGCCGGCGGGGTCGCGGGCGGTCCCGCGGCCCAGCCCCGGCAGGGGGAACGTGTCCGGGATCAGGACCCTGGGCCCGTGGGCGTCGCGCCAGTCCGCCCAGGCCCTCCCCAGGAAATCGAGCAGGGCCGGCTCGTGCACCGCCAGGAGCGGCTCGGGACCGTGCTCGCGGGGCTCCGCCACCGGGTGGCCCGCCCGCGCGAGCGCCTCGCGCAGCAGCTCACCCCGGGCGACCTGCTCCCAGGCGGGCCGCACCACCTTGCCGAAGTTGACCTCGTACGGCGGGTCGTGGCCGCGGTGGGCGTCGCTGGCGACCACCGCCATGGGCTCCATGGCCGGTGACGCTACCGCAGCGGCGGCCACCGCACCTACCGGCACCGGCCGACGCGGCCGGTCGACGGACCAGGGCCGTTCGGGCCATGGACACGGGCGGCGGGTCCGTGCAACCTACCCCGGGGCGGCGCCCGCCGCCGGGGGGGTGGTCTGCTTGCTCGCTGTCCGTCGCCGTCGCCGCTGGCTCGCGCTGCTCGCGGCGGTGGCCGCGCTCCTGATCGTCGGCCCACCCGCGGCCGCGCACCCGCGCGTGACGGTGGTCGCCGGCGGCCTCGACAATCCGCGCGGCCTCGGCTTCGCGCCAGATGGTTCCCTGTACGTGGCGGAGGCCGGCCGCGGCGGGTCGGGCCCGTGCTTCGAGGGTCCTGAAGGCCCCGCCTGCTTCGGCGCCTCGGGCGCGGTCACCAGGCTCCGTCATGGCCACCAGACGCGGGTGGTCACCGGCCTGCCGTCGTCCGCCGCCCCGGACGGCTCGTCCGCGATCGGCCCGTCGGACGTGGCCGCCGGCCACGACGGCACGTTCGTGACGGTGGGGCTGGGTGCCAACCCGGCCCTGCGCGACCAGGTGCCCGCCCTGGGCGACATGGGACAGCTGGTACGGATCTCGCGGCGAGGGAGCACGCGGCTGGTCGCCGACCTCGGGGACTTCGAGGCCGAGGCCAACCCGGACGGGGGCCTGCCGGACAGCAACCCCAACTCGGTGCTCGCCGGCGGCCGCTTCCAGGTGGTCGCCGACGCCGGCGGCAACTCGCTGTTGCGCGTCTCCGCCAAGGGGAAGGTCTCGGTCCTGGCCACCTTCCCGGACCGGATGGTCGCCGCGCCGCCGTTCCTCGGCCTGCCGCCCGGCACCCAGATCCCGATGCAGTCGGTGCCGACCTCGGTGGTCCGCGGCCCGGACGGCGCCTACTACGTCGGCGAGCTGACCGGGTTCCCGTTCCAGGTCGGCGCGGCGCGGGTCCACCGGGTCGTGCCTGGGCACAAGCCGAAGGTCGTCGCGACCGGGTTCACCAACATCATCGACCTGGCGTTCGGCAAGGACCGGCGGCTGTACGTCCTGGAGATCGCCCACAACGGCCTGCTCTCGGGCGACCAGACCGGCGCGCTGATCCGCGTCGGGTCGCATGGGTCGCGCAAGCTGCTGCTGAGCACCGGCCTGGTGATGCCGGGCGGGCTGGCGATCCGCGGCGACCACGCCTACGTCTCCAACTGCGGGGTCTGCGCCGGGACCGGCACCGTGCTCCGCGTCGCGCTGCACTGACCGATCCCGCTGGCTGTCGCGGCCGTCCGGTAGGGTCTGTGGTCGATGGCGGACTCCCTTTCGATCAGGCAGGCGCGACGGCTCGCCCTGGCCGCGCAGGGTCTGAGCGGCATGCGGGCCACCAGGCCGGCCAGTCCGGCCTCGCTGCGGGCGGCGCTGGGACGGCTCGGCGCGGTGCAGATCGACTCCATCAACGTGGTGGCGCGCAGCCATGAGCTGGTCATGGCGGCCAGGGCCGGCGCGCATGACCCGGCCGCCTTCGACCGGGTCGTCTACGGCCGCCGGGCCGGGTTCGAGTACTGGGGCCATGCCGCCTCGTTCCTCCCGGTCGAGGCGTACCGCTGGTTCCTGCCGCGGATGGCGGAGATGCGGGCGGGCCCCCATCCGTGGTTCCGGGAGACCCGCGCCAAGCACGCCGACTGGTACCCGCGGGTGCTGGAGCGCATCCGCGCCGAGGGACCGCTGCCCGCCTCCGCCTTCCGGGAGCCGGACGAGGCCCGCCGCGGCCCCTGGTGGGACTGGGCGCCGGCCAAGGGCGTGCTCGAGGACCTGTTCGCCCAGGGCGAGCTGCTGGTCCACGACCGGGTCCGCTTCGAGCGCCGCTACGACCTGGCCGAACGGGTCCTGCCGGCAGCGCCTGACCTGGTGCCGCCGTCGGCGGCGGAGGCGGCGGTCGCGCTGACCGTGATGGCGGCCGGTGCCCTCGGCGTGGCCACCATGGCCGACCTGGCCGACTACTTCCGCCTGCCGCTCGTCCAAACGCGCGCCGCCGTGGCCGAGGCGACCGCCGCCGGGCTGCTCAGGCGGGTCGAGGTCGAGGGCTGGGCCAAACCCGCCTACCTGGCCGCCGGCGCGCGGGTGCCGGCCCGGATCCAGCATCCTGCGCTGCTGGTCAGCCCGTTCGACTCGCTGGTCTGGTCGCGCCGGCGGACCGAGCGGCTGTTCGGCTTCCGCTACCTGCTGGAGGTCTACGTCCCGCCGGCCAAGCGGCAGTACGGCTACTACACCATGCCGGTGCTGGCCGGCGGCGAGCTGATCGCCCGGGTCGACCCCAAGTTCGACCGCGCCCGCGGCCGGCTGGTGCTGCGCGGCCTCACCGTCGAGGACGGCGTGGCGCCGGCGGAGGCGGTCGCCGCCACCGCCGCGGCCGCCCGGCTGCTCGCCACCCACCTCGGCGCCGGGGGAGTCGAACCGGGCGAGGCGGTCCAGGCCACCCTGGCCCGGCCGCTGGTCGCGGCGCTGGCCTCCGCGTGACTCCCTGACCGGCCCGCCACCGGACGCCAGCCGGGCTCACGGCAGCGGCGGGCCGAGCGGGACGCGGGCGATGGTGGCGCCAGGCAGGCCGGCGCGGATGCGCGCGGCGGGGTAGCGCCACGAGTCGAGCACCAGGCGGCTCGGGATCCAGCGGCGGGTGCCGCCGGAGATCAGGTAGACCGCGCCGTTGGCGGCGCGCACCAGGGTGCCGTCGCGCAGCAGCACCGGCGGTCCGGGGGGGACCGAGGCCAGCTCGGCCTCGTCGGCCGGGGCGACGTCGTCACGGCTCCATCCCCACGAGGCCAGCGTCGCCTGGTCGGGCACGTGGCGGCGGAGGCCGCCCTCGATGCGGAACACGCCAGCCGGGGTGCGCAGCAGGGCACCGGGGCGGACCGCCCCGAGCGGCGTCTGGTCGGCGGCGGTCGGGGTGGTGGTCATGGTCACGCCGTCGGCCGCGCGGATCCTCGCCTCGGGGACGCTGAGCTGGTCGAGGGCGGCGGCCACGTCGGGCACGCGCACCTTCTCGCCGCCGGCCACCACCCAGAGGCCGCCGGACTCCTCCCGCAGGACCAGGCCGTCCGGTGCCGGCAGCGGCGCGCCCCGCGGGTACCAGCCGAGCTCACCGGCCTGGACGGTGAGCACGTCCGCTGCCTGCCAGCCGCCGAGCGCGAGGTCGTGGACCCGCCGGGTCCGTCCCTGCGTGAGCAGGTGGACGCCGCTGCCAGGCCCGGCCGTGAGCAGCACCCCCTCCGGGTGCGGGCCGCTGGCCCGCGGCGTGGCCAGCCGCCGGGCCCGGTCCAGCGACGGCTTGGGGTTGTAGACGGTGCCTGCCCAGGCGTCGCCGCGGCGCAGCTCGAAATGGCAGTGCGGGGCGGTGCTCTCGGCGTTGCCGCTGTCGCCGACCCAGGCGACGTGCTGGCCGGCGAACACCCGGGCGCCGACCCGCAGACCGGGCGCGAACGCCCAGGCGCCCGTCCCGGCGCCGTCGTCGCGGCCAGGCCGGTCGTTGTTGACGTGGAGGTAGTTGCAGGTCCAGCCGTCATCGGAGCGGATCGACAGGTAGTTGCCCTGACCGACCGCCCGCTCCCGGGTGAGGTAGGTGACGGTGCCGTCGAAGGTCGCCACCAGCGGCCGCAGCTTCGGCGCCATCAGGTCCTGGCCGAGGTGACGGCGGGAGCAGCCGGTGCCACGGCAGGCGAGGAAGGTGTCCCGGTAGGTGGCGCCGCCGAGGACCGGGAAGACCAGCGGGATCACCACGGTGGCGTGCGAGATGGGCGCGGCGGCCGCCGCCCGGTCGTCGGGACCGGGGACCTCCCCTTCGAGGTCCGCCCGCCCGCCGCCGGCGTCCGCCCAGGCGGGGACGAGGAGCGCGCCGGTGCCGGCCAGGGCGCCCGCGCCGGCCAGCCGGAGGAAGGCGCGGCGGCCGGCCGCCCCCGCGGCGGGGGGAGTGGTCCGGTCGGCCTTCTCGGTGCTCATCGGCTGGCTGTGATCGGCCGGACCGGGCCGGACCTGAGGGTCCACCTGGAACGGCTCCGGCCGCCGCGGCCGGAGCGACCAGCCGCTGTGAGGTGGAGGGACCAGCGGACATCCCCCAGTTGCAGGTACAGCGCGGCGCCTGCGTGCGATCTGCTTGGGGCATGGCCGACCTGCCCGCCGCCAGCCGGCTCATCCTGCCTGACTTCGTCGTGATCGGCGCGCCCAAGTGCGGCACCCACTGGCTGAACGAGTGCCTGCGGGAGCACCCAGAGGTGTACCTCACGCCGGACGTGCACGAGATCTTCTTCTTCGACCGCTACTTCGACCGCGGCGTCGAGTGGTACGCGCACTACTTCCGCGGGCACGCGGGCCAGCCCAGGGTCGGGGACGTCACCCCGACCTACCTCGCCCACCCGCTGGCCGCCGAGCGCCTCCACCAGGTGCTGCCGCGCGCGACCCTGTTCGTCTCGCTCCGCAACCCGGTCACGCGCGCCTGGTCGAAGTACCTGCACATGTGGCGCAAGGGCGACCTCCCTCCCGACCGGTCCTTCCGGGACGCCTGCGCCACCGCGCCGGAGATCCTCGGCGACGGCGAGTACTTCCGCTGCCTGCGGCCGTGGCGCCGGCGCTTCGACCCCGGCCAGCTCCACTACCTGGTGGTCGACGACGCCAGCCGGGACCCGGCCGCCTACCTGCGCCAGGTCTACGAGATCCTGGGCGTCGACGCCGCCTTCCGAGGAGCCAAGACCTCGCAGCGGTACAACGAGCACCAGACCCCCCGCTCGCACGGGCTGGCCAAGGCCGCCTTCCGCCTGTCCCGCTTCCTCCACAGCCGCGGGCTGCACCGCGCCGTCGAGGTGGGCAAGCGGGTGGGCGCGAGGAGGCTGGTGCTCAAGGACGGCCGCGACCCGCGACGCGACCCGCCGCCGCCCACCCCCGACGAGCGGGCCTGGCTGGCCGGGCACTACCGCGCGGACGTCGCCGCCCTCGCCGCGGTGGTCGGCCGCGACCTGGAGCGCCTGTGGCTGGACGAGGCGGCGGCGCCGCGCGACCCCGCCGTCGGCCGCGCGCCGGACGTGCGCTAAGCTACCTACCAGGCTGGCCGGGGGCCGGTCAGGACCGCCAGGCGGCCTGCCGGCAGGCAACCATCGACGCCCACGAGACAGGGAACGGTGCCCGTGCTCGTCACCGCGCGACTCCGCCCCCCCGACCGCACCGTCGAGGTCCCCGACGTGCGGCGCGTGACCGACCTGCTGGCCCAGCTCGACGTGCTGCCAGGGCAGGTGCTGGTGATCCGCGACGGCGAGCTGCTGACCGGCGACGACGAGCTGCGCGACGGCGACCGGGTGGAGGTCCGGTTCGCCATCTCGGGGGGTGCTGGCCGCGGCGCGGCCGCACCCCGCACGACCGGGAGGAGGTGAGCGATGGCGATGCGTTGCAAGCGCTGCCGGGGCAAGGTGGTCATCGAGGTCCGCAGGCACAATGCCGCGTTCTGCCGCGACTGCTTCTTCCACTACGTCCGCCAGCAGGTCACCAAGGCGATCGCCAAGCACCACATGCTCGTCCCCACCGACCGGGTGCTGGTGGCGGTCTCGGGCGGCAAGGACTCCCTCGCCCTCTGGGACCTCCTGCTCGACCTCGGCGTCCAGACCGACGGGCTCTACCTCGGCCTCGGCATCGGCGGCTACTCGGAGCGCTCCGAGGAGCTCTGCCAGGGGTTCGCCGACGCGCGCGGCGCCAAGCTGGTGGTCCACGACCTCGCCGACGAGCAGGGCTACACCATCCCCGAGGCCGCCGGGGCTGGACGGCGGCAGCGCGCCAGCCCGGCGGGCCGCTCCTCCTGCGGGGTCTGCGGCCTGTCCAAGCGCTACGTGTTCAACCGGGTCGCGCTGGAGGGCGGCTACGACGTGGTCGCCACCGGCCACAACCTCGACGACGAGGCGGCGGTCCTGTTCGCCAACACGCTGCGCTGGGACACCGGCTCGATGGCCAGGCAGTTCCCGGTGCTGGAGGCGACCAGGCCCGGCCTGGTCAAGAAGGTCAAGCCGCTGTACCGGGTGGCCGAGCGCGAGACCGCCGCCTACTGCGTGCTCAAGGGCATCGACTACGTGGTGGAGGAATGCCCCCTGGTCGGCGGCAACACCCAGATGCGCCACAAGCAGACGCTCGACCGGATGGAGGAGTCGTCGCCGGGCACCAAGCACACCTTCCTGTTCGGCTACGTCGACAAGGCGTCGGCGCTGCTGCGCGCGGCCGACGACGCCGACCTGACCGAGTGCTCGCGCTGCGGCATGGTCACCCAGGCGTCCGAGGACCCGGACGAGGAACCCGTCTGCGCCTTCTGCCGCACCCGTGCCCGCCTGGTCGGCGGGGCCGCCAAGGACCTGACCCTGCCCGTGGTGACCGGGCCGGCCACGCGGCCGGCCCCGTGAGCGGCGGCGAGGGCGCCGAGCCCAGCCAGCAGCCTCCCGGACGGCCGCTGGAGGCCGGTGAGCGGGTCCTCCTGCAGGACCTCAAGGGGCGGCGCTACCTGGTGACGCTGGAGCCCGGCGGGAGCTTCCACACCCACAAGGGGCGGCTCGGCCACGACCAGCTCATCGGCGCGCCCGAGGGCGAGGTGGTCCGCACCGACCAGGGCCAGCGGCTGCTCGCCCTGCGGCCCACCTTCGCCGACTGGGTGGTGAAGATGCCCCGCGGCGCCCAGGTCATCTACCCGCGGGTGATCGCCCTGATGCTGCACGCCGCCGACGTGCGGCCGGGCCTGCGCGTGCTGGAGGCAGGGGCCGGCTCGGGCGCGCTGTCCATCGCCCTGCTGCAAGCCCTCGGGCCGGACGGGCGGCTGGTCTCGTTCGAACTCCGCCCCGACTTCGCCGCCCAGGCCAGGCGCAACGTGGAGACCTGGTTCGGCAAGGTCCCCGACACCTGGGAGCTCCACCAGGGCGACGTGCACGACGGCCTCGGCCAGCTCGGCCCGGTCGACCGGGTCTGCCTGGATCTGCTCGAGCCCTGGCTGCTGGTTGACGGCGCCGCCGGCGCGCTGGTGCCCGGCGGGGTCTTCGCCGCCTTCGTGGCGACCGTCCCGCAGGTCATGCGGACCGTGGAGGCGCTGCGGGCGAGCGGGCGCTTCGGCCTCACCGAGACCTCCGAGGCGATCCTCCGCCCCTGGCACGTGGACGGCCTGGCGGTGCGGCCCGAGCACCGCATGATCGGCCACACCGGGTTCCTGGTCGCCAGCCGCCGCGTCTCCGAGCCCTGGCCAGCCCCGCCACCGATCCGCTGAGCCGGCTTGCCGCGAACCCGTACGCGGGGCCCAGAAGCCCTAGTGGCGCTGTCCCGGATGACCGGTAGCATGGGCGGACACACGCCCTCGCGTCGGCCCGCCAGGCGGCGCGGCGGATGGCGACGTTTCGATACAACCCCAACCACGCTACAGATCAGGTCACAAGCACGACGGTGGGGAGACCGATACGGTTGAGACGGCGTTAGCTGTTGTGGGAACCACAGGACCGGTCCGAGCCGTGACATTCCCGCCACCGCCCAAGGGGGACGCAAGGTGAAGGACGCCGACCGCCCGAAGCAGCCGCGAGCGCGCCGGGAGCCCGAGCCGGGCACCGACCCGGTCGTCGAGGCGAGCGAGCTGCGGCGCCAGATCCAGTTCCTCGAGGAGGAGACCGCGCTGCTCCGCCGCCGCCTGCACGACTCACCACGGCAGGTCCGCGTGCTCGAGGAGCGTCTGCTCGAGACCAAGGGCCAGCTCGCCCAGGCCCTGTCGCAGAACGAGCGCCTCGCGGCCACCCTACGCGAGGCCCGTGAGCAGATCGTCGCCCTCAAGGAGGAGGTCGAGAAGCTCACCGCGCCGCCTTCGGGCTACGGCGTCTTCCTCAGCGTCAACGAGGACGGCACCATCGACATCTCCACCGGCGGCCGCAAGCTCCGCGTCAACGTGCACCCGGAGATCGACCCCAAGTCGCTGCAGCCCGGCCAGGAAGTGATGCTCAACGAGGCCCTCAACGTGGTGGAGGCCTGCGCCTACGAGGTCCAGGGCGAGGTGGTCCAGCTCAAGGAGATGATCGGCCTCGACCGCGCCCTGGTGATCGGCAACGCCGACGAGGAGCGGGTGGTCCAGGTCGGCGAGCCGCTGCGCAACCACAAGCTGCGCGCGGGGGACTCGCTGCTGCTCGACGGCCGCTCCGGCTTCGTCCTGGAGCACCTGCCCAAGCCCGAGGTGGAGGAGCTGATCCTGGAGGAGGTCCCGGACATCTCCTACGCGGACATCGGCGGCCTGGCCAACCAGATCGACCAGATCCGCGACGCCGTCGAGCTGCCGTTCCTCCACGCCGACCTGTTCGCCGAGCACCAGCTCAAGCCGCCCAAGGGGATCCTGCTGTATGGCCCGCCGGGCTGCGGCAAGACGCTGATCGCCAAGGCGGTGGCGAACTCCCTGGCCAAGCAGGTGGCCGAGATGACCGGCGAGGAGCGTGGCCGCAGCTACTTCCTCAACATCAAGGGCCCTGAGCTGCTCAACAAGTACGTGGGGGAGACCGAGCGGCAGATCCGGCTGATCTTCCAGCGGGCCAAGGAGAAGTCCAGCGAAGGCTTCCCGGTGATCGTGTTCTTCGACGAGATGGACTCGATCTTCCGCACCCGCGGGTCGGGCGTCTCCTCCGACGTCGAGAACACCATCGTGCCCCAGCTGCTCAGCGAGATCGACGGCGTCGAGCAGCTCAAGAACGTGATCGTGATCGGCGCGTCCAACCGCGAGGACATGATCGACCCGGCGATCCTCCGGCCCGGCCGGCTGGACGTGAAGATCAAGATCGAGCGGCCCGACGGCGAGGCCGCCAAGGACATCTTCTCCAAGTACCTGACCGCCTCCCTACCGCTGGCCAAGGACGTCCTGGACAAGGGCGACGGCGACCGCGAGCTGGCCCTGCGCCGGATGATCGTGGAGTCGGTGGAGCGGATGTACTCCGAGGCCGACGAGAACCGCTTCCTCGAGGTCACCTACGCCAACGGCGACAAGGAGGTCCTGTACTTCAAGGACTTCAACTCGGGCGCGATGATCGAGAACATCGTCTCGCGGGCCAAGAAGATGGCGATCAAGCGCTTCCTGGAGACCGGTGAGAAGGGCATCAAGCCCACCGACCTGTTCCACGCCGTGGCCGACGAGTTCAAGGAGAACGAGGACCTGCCCAACACCACCAACCCGGACGACTGGGCGCGGATCTCGGGGAAGAAGGGCGAGCGCATCGTCTACGTCCGGACCCTGATCGGCGGCGCCTCCAAGGACCTCGGCCGTGCCATCGAGCAGGTCAACACCGGGCAGTACCTGTAGGCAAGGGCTCGGAGCAGACGAGTAGGCTAGGCTGAAGGACGGGGCGGCGAACGGCACCGCCCCGTCCTCTATGGCCTTCAGGGTCGCAGGCCGTACGATCCGTCAGACCGCGTTCCGGGATAGGGGGACGGATGGCCATCACCAAGGTCATGGGCATCGAGACCGAGTACGGCATCACCGTTCCCGGCTCGCCCGACTCCAACCCCGTCCTCGCCTCCAGCCTGCTCGTGAATGCGTTCTCCGGCCGTGGCCGCAAGGTCCGCTGGGACTACGAGGAGGAGTCGCCGCTCCGCGACGCCCGCGGCTTCGAGGCCGCCAGGGAGCCGGAGACCCCCACCGAGGACGACCTCGGCCTGGCCAACGTCATCCTCACCAACGGCGCCCGCTACTACGTCGACCACGCCCACCCGGAGTTCTCCTCGCCCGAGTGCCTGGACCCGCGCACCCTGGTGGTCTACGACAAGGCGGGGGAGCGCATCCTGGCCGAATCCGCCAGACGCGCCGTCGAGCTGGCCCCTGGAGGCCGTCGCATCCAGGTCTACAAGAACAACACCGACGGCAAGGGCACCTCCTACGGCACCCACGAGAACTTCCTGGTCGACCGGGCCACGCCCTTCGGCCGGCTGGTCCGCGACCTGACCCCGTTCCTGGTCACCAGGCAGATCTTCGCCGGCGCCGGCAGCCTGGTCCGCGACCACCACGACGGCTCGGTCGGCTTCCAGATCGCCCAGCGCTCCCAGTTCTTCGAGGTCGAGGTCGGCCTGGAGACCACCCTGAAGCGCCCGATCATCAACACCCGCGACGAGCCCCACGCCGACCCGGAGCGCTACCGCCGCCTCCACGTGATCATCGGCGACGCCAACATGAACGAGGTGGCCACCTACCTGAAGACCGGGACGCTGGCGATCGTGCTCAACATGATCGAGGACGACGCCTGTCCGGGTGAGGAGTGGCAGTTCGCCAACCCGGTACAGGCGCTGCGGGCGATCGCCAAGGACCCGACCCTGTCCGAGCCGGTCGAGCGCAAGGACGGCCACCGGGTCACCCCCTGTGAGGTGCAGTGGGCCTACCTGGAGGCGGCCAAGTCGTACCTCAAGGACCGGGAGACCGCCCACTGGCACGCCGAGGCGCTGGAGCGCTGGGAGGCAGCCCTCGACCAGCTCGAAAGCGACCCGCTCGGCGCCTCGCGGACGGTGGACTGGGTGAGCAAGTACACCCTGATGCGGCAGATCGCGGAACGCGACGGGCTCGAGTGGGACGACCCCAAGCTCGCCCTGGTCGACCTGCAGTACCACGACGTCCGCATGGACCGGGGCCTGTACTACCGGCTCGCCGCCGCCGGCCGGGTCGAGCGGCTGGTGGCCGAACGCGAGATCACCCGTGCGATCAGCGAGCCGCCCGAGGACACCCGGGCCTTCTTCCGCGGCCGCTGCCTGGCCCGCTACGCCCCGCAGATCGCGGCGGCCGGCTGGGACGCGATCATCTTCGACATCGGCAGGGAGACCCTGCAACGGGTCCCCATGCTGGAGCCGACCCGCGGCACCGCCGCCCACACCGCGGCCGTGCTGGACGCCAGCCCCACCGCCGAAGACCTGATCCGCAACCTGCAGGCCTAGACTGGGGCAACCGTCCCACGATCCGCGGCGGGACGGCGGATCCGGCCGTACGCATGAGACACTTGCCAGCAACCCAGGGCAGGAGGAACCCATGGCGAAGGACCCGGGCGGCGGGGGCGCCGAGCAGAAGCGCCGGCCCGCTTCCAAGAGCGAGGACGCCCAGGAAGACGTTCAGGCCTCGGCCGACGTCACCGAGAAGGGTGAGGAGCTGAAGGAGGAACTGGACGCGCTGCTCGACGAGATCGACGAGGTGCTCGAGGAGAACGCCGAGGAGTTCGTCAAGCAGTACGTCCAGAAAGGGGGACAGTGAGAGACCCGTTCAGCGGCCCGCCGCTGTTCAGCCCGTCGTTCCTGGATGCGCTGCGCGCCTACGCGCCCGACCTGCTCGCGCCGCCGCCAGGCGTCGGCCCGCTGCCCGAGGTTCCTGAGGGCACCACCGTGGTCGCGATGCGCTTCGCCGACGGCGTGGCCATGGGTGGCGACCGGCGTGCCACCGAGGGCATGGCCATCGTCCAGCGCGACATCGAGAAGGTCTTCCCGGCCGACCACTACTCGGCGGTGGCGATCGCCGGCGCCGCCGGGCCGGCGATCGAGATGGTGCGCCTGTTCCAGACCGAGCTGGAGCACTACGAGAAGGTCGAGGGCCTGACCCTGTCGCTGGAGGGCAAGGCCAACAAGCTCAGCCAGATGGTCCGCGGCAACCTCCCCATGGCCCTGCAGGGCCTGGTGGTGGTGCCGCTGTTCTGCGGCTACGACGAGCGCCGCAAGACCGGGCGGATCTTCCGCTACGACGTCACCGGCGGGCGCTACGAGGACACCGACTTCCACGCCACCGGTTCCGGCGGCCGCGACGCCCGCGGCACCCTGAAGAAGCGCTACCGGTCCGACATGGACGGTGCCAGCGCCACCGCGGCGCTGATCGAGGCGCTCTACGACGCCGCCGAGGAGGACGCCGCCACCGGCGGCCCCGACCTGATCCGCGGCACCTTCCCGGTGGTCGCGACCGTCACCGCCGATGGCTACCAGCGCCTCAGCGACGAGGAGCTGCGCGCGGCGGCCGAGCAGATCGTGGCCGCGCGCGCCCGAGGGGAGGGCTAGCGGATGTCGATCGGCTTCGGCTACGTCACCCCCGAGCAGATCATCAAGGACAAGGCCGACCTGGCCCGCAAGGGCATCGCCAAGGGCCGGCCGCTGGTGGTGCTGGAGTACGCCGACGGCATCCTGTTCGTGGCCGACAACCCCTCCACCCACCTGCACAAGGTCGGCGAGCTGTACGACCGGATCGCCTTCGCCGCGGTCGGGCGCTTCTCGGAGTTCGAAAACCTGCGGGTCGCCGGCGTCCGCCTCGCCGACCTCCGCGGCTACTCCTACGGCCGCGAGGACGTGAGCAGCCGCTCGATCGCCAACGCCTACTCGCAGACGCTCGGGCAGATCTTCAGCGAGGGACCCAAGCCGTACGAGATCGAGCTGTGCGTTGCCGAGGTCGGCGCCGACGGCAGCCCAAGCGCCCTCTACCACGTGCTCTACGACGGCACCGTGGCCGACCGCAAGGGCTACCTGGCCATCGGCGGCCAAGCCGACGAGCTCGACGCCGAGCTGCAGCGCGGCCACAGCGACGGGATGGACCTGGACGCCGCCCTCGGCCTGGCGGTGCGGGTGCTGCGCAGCGTCTCCCAGAGCGAGAACAGCTCGCGGCTGGAGGTGGCGGTGCTGGAGCGCGGCTCGGGCAGGCGCACCTTCCGCCGGCTCACCGAGGACGACGTGACCAACCGCACGTCCGGGGGCGAGGACGCCACGGTCGACCCCGGCATCAGCCCGCCCGAGGACGGCAAGGCCAAGGACGCCACGTGACCGAGGGCGGCCAACCCCCGCCTGGCGACGCCGGGCGGGCCGGCAGGCCGCCGCCCCCGGACGACTGGGGGAGACCCGCGGGCGGGGCGTGGCCGCCGCCCGGTGGACAGGGACCCGGCGGACCGTGGACACCGCCGGGCGATGCCGGCCCGCGATGGGCGTCGCCGGGGCGGCAGTGGCCGCCTCCGCCGCCGCGGTGGCCGGTGATCCCGCCGCCACCGTCACCGCCGCCGCGCCGGCCCGGCCGGGTGATCGCGCTCGCGGTGGCGCTCGTCCTGCTCGCCACGGCCGGCGGCGTGGTGGCCGCGAGCCGCGACGACGGTGGCGCCGATACCCGCCTGAGCGAGCCGTCCCCGACCACCCAGCCGCCGCCTCCGTCGTCGACCGCGGTGCCGCAGTCCCGGTCGCAGACCACCAAGCAGATCGACGCCGTCCGCGACCGCCTCGAAGGCGTCCGCCAGCTCCGCTTCCGCCGCCCGGTGCCGGTCAACCTGGTGACCCCGGCCAAGCTCGCCGACCAGCTCCTGCGCGAGATCGACGCCGAGACCGACGAGCGTGCCCTGCAGCAGCAGGGCCGCGCCCTCGAGCTGCTCGGCGAGCTCCGCCCAGGCACCGACCTGCCCAGGCTGATCCGCTCCGTGCAGGCCGAGAGCGTGCTCGGCTTCTACGTGCCGGGAAAGCCGCCGGCCAAGGGCCGCCTGTACGTGCGCTCCGACCGTGGCCTCGACCCCTATGCCGAGTTCGTCCTCTCCCACGAGCTCACCCACGCCGTCACCGACCAGCACTTCGACCTGACCCGCAGCGACCGGCTGGAGGCGGCCGGCGCCGACGACCAGCTCACCGCGTACAGCGGCCTGGTCGAGGGCGACGCCGTGCTCACCATGCAGCACTACCTCACCCTCAAGCTCGACGCGAGGCAGCAGGCGGAGGTGGCGCGGGCCGCGGCGGGGGAGCGCACCCCCAGGTTGGACGCCGCGCCGGCGGCGCTGCGCGAGTCGCTGCTGTTCCCCTACCAGACCGGCGCGGCGTTCGTGAACATGCTGTACCAGAGCGGCGGCTACGCCGCCGTCGACCGTGCCTACCGCGACCCGCCCGTCTCCACCGAGCAGCTCCTGCATCCGGAGCGCTACCTCCGCCGCGACCAGCCCCAGCCCGTCACCGTGCCCGACCTGGCCGGCAGGCTCGGACCCGGCTGGCGCCCGGCCGCCACGGTGGAGTGGGGCGAGTTCGACAGCCGCCTGGTCCTCGAGGGCGAGCTGCCCACCACCACCGCCGAGCTGGCCGCGTCCGGCTGGGACGGCGGCCGGCTGCGGACCTTCGAGCGTGGCGGCAGGACCGCGATGGTGCTCCGCACCGCCTGGGACTCCGCCCAGGAAGCCCGCGAGTACTGCGACGCCACCAGCCGCTGGGCCGGCAGCCGGTTCGGGTCACCAGCCGGCCCCAGCCGCTGGTCCGGGCTCGGCCAGCAGACCATCCTGCTGTGCCAGGGCACCCACGTCGCCTGGCTGTCCGCCCCCGACGGCCCCACCCTCGACCGCCTTCGGGCCGGCCTCGGGCCGCCCTGACCGGTCATGACCAGCCAACCGGGCCGCCGGGTGGCCGCCGGCACCCTGGCCGGCGCCCTGCTCGTCGGCCTGCTCGGCGCCAACCGCGCGGACGCGCCCGCGCCGCTGTTCACCGCCGGCCTGCTCGGCAACGCCACCACGCTGGTGCCGGTCCGGCCCCAGGAGGCCCGCGGGCTCGCCTACCTGCCCGCAAGCACCGTGCTCCGCCTACCGGACGGGCGGCTGCGCTACCTGCCGGCGGGCGCCGGCGCCCCCGTCACCGTACCCGCCGGGGACCGGGGCGCGCTGGCCGCCGCGGCCGCCGACCGGGCCTGGCTGGCCGCTGGCACGGTCCCGGGCCGCACCCCCGCCGAGCGCGACGCCGCCGCCCGCTCCCTGCTGTTCCTGCGGCTGCTGCTCCGCCCCGGCGGCGCGGCGATCGCCGCGCAGCCGGCCTACTGGGCGTACGTCTGGCCCAGGGACGCGAGCTTCATGGCGGCCGCCTTCCAAGCCACCGGCCACCGCGCCGAGAGCCGGGCCATCCTCGGCTTCCTGGCGCGGACCCAGGAACCGGACGGCACCTGGCCGGCCCGCTCCCACCCTGACGGCTCCCCGGTCACCGACGGGCGGCAGCCACAGCTCGACGCGACCGGCTGGGTCTGCTGGGCCGCCTGGCTGGCCAGCGACCAGGCGGGCGACCGCGCCGAGGCTGTCCGGCTGTGGCCGACGGTCCGGGCGGCGGCCGACGCCGCCGTGCGGTCGCTCGGCCGGGACGGCCTGCCCGCCGCCGGCCCGGACTACTGGGAGCGGCCCGAGCGTGCCCCGACCCTGGGCAGCGCGGCCGCGCTGCTGGCCGGCCTCCACGCCGCCGGCAGGCTGGCCGAGGTGGCGGAGCCGGGCGCCGAGGGCCGCTACCGGCAGGCCGCCGACCGGCTGGACCGGGCCGTCCGCCAGCGGCTCAGCGGTCCGGACGGCTACCACCACTCAACCGCGGACGGCGGGCCGGACGCGGCCGTGACCTGGCTGGCACCGCCGTTCCGGCCGGCCGAGCAGGCCGTCAGGGCCGCGGTGGCCAGCGCGGCCAGGCAGCTCGCCTCCGGGCCGGGCGGGGGGGTGGTGCCGGGCTCGCCATGGCGCGGCGCCGACCCGTGGACCCCGGCGACCGCCTCGTTCGCCCTGGCCGAGACGGGACTCGGCGACCACGGGTCGGCCCAGCGCCGGCTCGGCTGGCTGCTGGACCACCGCACCGCCCTCGGCGCCTTCCCCGAGCGGGTGCGGCGCGGCGACGGCGCCCCGCGCTCGGTCGCGCCGATCGGCTGGACCCACGCGCTGGTCCTGCTGACCCTGGCCACCAGGGACCACCCCCTGCCGATCCCCTGAGGGAGTGAGCCGCCCCCAACCATGTCCGGGTCGCGCCGCCTGCGGGGCAGTAGGCCGTTCTGCCCGACAAGAGCCGGCACCACCCAACAGGAGGCCGGCACCACGGTCCCCAGCCGCCCGCCACGGGGCCCGCGGCCCCAGACCCCCGCACGACGAGCGCACCGCCGCCATCCCGTCCGGGTCGCGCCGTCTGCCGGGCAGTCCTAGTATGGCCGCATGGATCGGCGCATCTTCGGCCTCGAGAACGAGTACGGGGTCACCTGCACGTTCCGAGGGCAGCGCCGCCTCTCTCCAGACGAGGTCGCCCGCTACCTGTTCCGCCGGGTGGTGTCATGGGGCCGCTCCTCCAACGTCTTCCTCGAGAACGGCGCCCGGCTGTACCTCGACGTCGGCTCGCACCCGGAGTACGCCACCCCGGAGTGCGACGCCGTCGAGGAGCTGATCACCCACGACAAGGCCGGCGAGCGCATCCTCGAGAGCCTGCTCGCCGCGGCCGAGGCCCGCCTGCACGAGGAGGGCATCGCCGGGCAGATCTTCCTGTTCAAGAACAACACCGACTCGGCCGGCAACTCCTACGGCTGCCACGAGAACTACCTGGTGTCCCGCTACGGCGAGTTCCAGCGCCTGGCCGACGTGCTGATCCCGTTCTTCGTCAGCCGGCAGATCCTCTGCGGCGCCGGCAAGGTGCTGGCCACCCCGCGCGGCGCGGTCTACTGCATCGCCCAGCGGGCCGAGCACATCTGGGAGGGGGTCTCCTCGGCCACCACCCGCTCGCGCCCGATCATCAACACCCGCGACGAGCCCCACGCCGACGCCGAACGCTACCGCCGCCTGCACGTCATCGTCGGCGACTCCAACATGAGCGAGTGGTCGTCGTTCCTCAAGGTGGGCGCGACCGACATCGTGCTGTCCATGGTCGAGGAGTCGACCGTGCTGCGCGACCTCACCCTGGAGAACCCGATCAGGGCGATCCGCGAGATCAGCCACGACATGACCTGCCGCCGCAAGGTCCGGCTGGCCAACGGCCGCGAGGCCACCGCCCTGGAGATCCAGCGGGAGTACTTCGAGAAGGCGACCCGCTTCATCGACCGGCGTGACGACCCGGTCGCCAAGAAGGTCGTCTCGATGTGGGGCCACGTGCTGGACGCGCTCGAGGCGCAGGAGCTGGACCGCATCGGCCGGCAGGTCGACTGGGTCACCAAGTACCTGCTGATCGAGCGCGCCAGGGCGCGCCACAACCTGCCGCTGTCCCACCCCAAGATCGCGCTCATGGACCTCACCTACCACGACGTCAACCGCAAGCGCGGCCTGTACTACCTGCTGGAGCGCAACGGCGCGGTGGAACGGGTCTGCGACGACCGGGCGATCGACCGGGCCACCCAGGAGCCACCGCAGACCACCAGGGCGCGCCTGCGCGGCGAGTTCATCCGCCAAGCCAAGGAGCGCCGCCGCGACTACACCGTCGACTGGGTGCACCTCAAGCTGAACGACCAGGCCCAGCGGACCGTCCTCTGCAAGGACCCGTTCCGCGCCCACGACGACCGGGTCGACAAGCTGATCGCCTCGATGTGAGGCGCGCCCGTCCAGGGCGCCCAGCCACCTCCCGCCGGACCGGCGGCTAGGCGGCCCGCGCGGTGACCACCACGTTGTCCCGGTAGCTGCGGCGGAAGTGGTCGAAGGTGCCGCCACAGGTGATCAGCCGCAGCAGCGGCTCGGGCGCCGGTCCGAACACGGCCTCGGTCGGGAACGCCCGCTTGGGGTACTGGACGACGCTGTCGACGGCGAAGCGGACGGTCGTCCCGTCGGCGCGCGCCACCATGACCCGGTCGCCGGCGCGCAGTTCGCGCAGCCGGTAGAACACCGCCGGCCCGTAGCGCGAGTCGATGTGGCCGGCGATCACCGCCGGCCCGGTCTCGCCGGGGGCCGGGCCGCCGGTGAACCAGCCGGTGAGGGCGAAGTCCTCCGGGACCTGCATGCTGCCGTCGCGGTTGAGGCCCAGGCGGATCACGGCCGCGGACACCCCGATGGCGGGGATCTCGATGCGGACCGGAGGCTGCGCCGGCCGCCGCACCGTGGCGGCCGGCCCGGACCCCGGCCGGATCGCCGGCGTGGTGGCGGCCGGCGCGGCCTCGTGACGGGTCGATGGGGTTCCCCCGCAGGCCGCGAGCCCCAAGAGCAGCACCAGCCCGGCCGCGTACCAGGGCGGGCGGGCCGGCGCCGCCCTCACGCGCCCGTCACCACCGGCGGCTCGATGAACAGCTCATGGTCAAGGTCGAGGGCGAGCGCCAGGATCTCGAGCTTGACCTGGCTGCCGGACTGGAGCACCCGGTAGTCCGAGGTGATCTGGCGCCACTTGGTGTCGAGCATGGTGACGCGGCCGTCCTGGCGACCGACCCGCCGGGTCCCCTGCCACTCCGACAGGCGGACGACCACCATGGTGCCCGGCTTGGTCACCCGCAACCGGATCACGGCCTGCACCTGGATGCCGGCCCGTTGCACGTTGGGCACGGTGGCGTAGATGCCGACCATGGACTTGCCGGTGGAGGGATCGGTGGCCGGTGGGTTGATCGGGTCCGGCTGGATGCGGGCGTACGACACGTTCGGTTTGCCGAGCTCACCCCTGTTCAGGAGGCTGCCGGGCACCCCCTTCCAGGGCTGGACCCCGTCCCGAAAGCTTCGAGCGGCGATCAAGGTGACCTTCGGCCGTGGCGGGGTCGTCGGGGCGGCCGTGGGCGGCGAGGTCGGCGGAGCCGCCGTTGCCGGTGAGGCCGGCGGAGCGGCCGTGCCCCGCGAGCTCGGCGGGCTGGAGCTCACCACGATGAGGGTCGCGATCACCAGCATGGCGAGGATGAGCAGCGCCACCAGGCCGGCCACGCCGCCCCGGAGGAGTGCCGACAAGGCCCCGGCCACGCCGCCCCGGCGGCGGGCCTGATGCCTGCCGACGTAGACGGGGTGCCCCCCGGGATGGGCGACGTGCCGTTGACGACTAAAGCGCATCTCCGCTCCCACGGTTCGAGAGCAGTCCGACTATCACTACCCCGCTGGCGCCGTCTCAGGCCTTGCGCTCGCTGTCGGTGGCCATCCGGCTCCGCTGGCGGCGCCTGGCGGCCAGCATGACCAGGGCGAACAGGCCGATCACCAGCGGCAGGCCGACCGAGAGGGGTGCGCCGGCGGTGCCGCCGGCTCCGGTCGCCACCCCACCGCGAGGCAGGTTGCCGGCACCGGCGGCGTCGAGGATGGGCAGCATCTCGATCCTGCCGGCGCTGGTGATGGTGCCGGCCACGGTGATGATCGCGCCGGCGGGGAGCCGGCTCGCACCCTGGGTGAACAGCACCGTCGGGCTGCCGGCGGCACGGACCTCCAGGCTGAACCTGCCTGCCTGGATGGTGGCGAAGTTGGAGATCATCCCGAAGGTCACGTTGCTGAACAGGGTCGGCCCACCCGCGATGCCGATGTCCAGCGGCGGGGACTGCGGCGCGGCGTTGACGATGCGGAGCTTCGCCTTGCCGGACGGGGGCGCCGAGAAGTCGTCCTTGGCCATCTTGACCTGCAGCCGCTGCGGCGCGCCGAGCAGGACGACGGTGTAGGCGGCGCCGGGCAGGACCGACACGCGCGCCGACGCCGCCGGTGCGGAGTTCGCCGTCGACCCCGCCGGCCGGATCGTCAGCGTGTGGACGCTGGCCGGCATGCGGTGATACTTGGAGGCGGTCTTGTAGGGCACGGCCGCCACCAACCTGGTCCCGTCGATGTAGACGTCGGCCTTGGGCGCGCCGGGGGCCAGGTGGACCAGCCGGACCAGCGCCTGGCTCTCCTGCGTGACCGCGACCGCTGGCAGGGCCGCGAGGAGCAGGAGGGCGAGCAGGACCAGCGGCACCGCCATCCGGCGGGCAGCACGGAATTCCGGTCCGTAAACCATGCTTCCTCCCTTCGACTAATTCGAAGGTATCGACTCGAAAACTACCGGAGGGTATTTCGATCAATTTCACCGGATCGCAGGGCCACGCTGCAGAATCCCGGTAGTTTGCACCTGTGCCGGGTGCAATACGAACTTGTCAATTTGCCCACACCTGTCGATTGCCCGCCGCCGGCGCGGCGCCGTCCGGGACGCTCGCCTCGCTGGTCGGGGCGGGGTGGCGCCTGTACGCTTCGCGCTGGACCGCGCATCGGGATCCTCAGCCGGAACCAGGAGCTGCGCCATGATCCAGATCGCCGGCGCCACCGGATGGCCAGGCCGCGAGCGGACGCTGGTCCGCCCGCGGAGCAGTTGGGTCCAGGACATGGTCACCGCGCTACTCAGCGGGTGGGTGGTCACCGGGATGGTGCTCGATGCCTGGGCCCACCAGAACGTCAGCCAGCTGGAGACGTTCTTCACCCCATGGCACGCGGTGCTCTACTCGGGCTTCCTGGCGGCCGCGGCCTGGATGGTGGCCAGGTCGCTCGCTGGCGGCGGCGTGCGCCCGCTCCGCTTGGACATCCCCGCCGGCTACGGGCTCGGCCTGGTCGGGGTGGCGATCTTCTTCGTCGCCGGGGTCGGCGACGGGATCTGGCACACGATCTTCGGGATCGAGCGGGATCTCGAGGCGGCGCTGAGCCCGACCCACATCGGGTTGTTCCTCGGCGCGCTGCTCATCTTCACCACCCCGCTGCGGTCCGCCTGGTCCTCCGACCGGCTCGGCCCGGCCCCCTCGTTCCGGGCCCTGCTGCCGGCGCTGCTGGCGGTGGCGTTCACGACGCTGCTGATCTCGTTCCTGTTCTTCTACCTGTCGGCCTTCCGGAACCCGTCGTCGACCTGGCCGATGACGGCCGGTGGGGGCCGCGTCGCCGCGTCGCTGCCGGTGGTCGCGTACGGCCGCGAGCTCGGCGTCGCCAGCGTGCTGGTGACCAACCTGCTCCTGCTCGCTCCGGTGCTGCTGCTGTCGCGGCGCTGGCGGCCTCCCTTCGGCGCCGCCACGCTCCTGTTCACCACGGTCGCCTTCGGCGCGAGCGCGACCGAGGAGTTCGCCTTCGGAGAAGTGGTGGTCGCCGCGCTGGTCGGCGGCCTGGTGACGGACTGGCTGGTCGCCAGGGCGGGCGCCGGTCCCGATCAGGTCGGTTCGCTCCGCCTGGTGGCCACGGCCGCGCCCCTGGCGCTGTGGGGGACGTACTTCCTGGTTCTCCAGCTCCGCCACGGTGTCACCTGGCCGGCGGAGCTGTGGACCGGGTCGATCCTGTTCGCCAGCCTGAGCGGCTTCACCCTGAGCCTGCTCATGATGCCGCCCGTGCCGCCCCCGGCCGGTGCCGGCGACCCTATGGCTCCTCGACGGCCCTAGCGGTGCGGGCGGCGCGGCGACGGCCGCGCAGCCCGACGGCGAGCGCGACCAGGGCGCCCCCGTAGCGGCCGGCCAGGCCGATGGTGGTGTTGGCCAGCTGGCGGGCGGCGCTCGGCTCCGCGGTGATCACCCCGCGCGTGCCGGGCAGGATCGGCACCAGGGTGATCGAGAGGACCACCGCCACCAGGGTGGTGACGCTCCAGGGGATCACCGCCACCATCCCGAGCAGCGGCAGCAGGTGCCAGTAGAAGATCCACGGGGTCAGCAGCAGGTAGGCGAGGAAGTAGGTGGCCATCACCGGCCACGGGTCGGAGCTGCGCGCCACCCGCCGCGCCGCCAGCGCGAGGGCGGCGGCGATCGCGACAGCGGAGAGCAGCCGGCCGGTTTGCGCGCCGACGCGGGCGGCGCTGGTGTCGACCATCCCGAACGTCTCGAGCAGCCACACCGTGACCCGCCGGACCAGGTTCGGGGGGCTGCCGGTGGAGAAGTGCTCGCCAACGTCCAGGATGCTCGCGGCGATGCGGGTGCCGGCGCTCGCGTAGGGCAGGTAGACCAGCGCGGTGATGGCGGCGCCGAGGGCGCCGAGCGCGCCGACGCTGACCAGCCGCCGGCCCAGCGGCCGGTCGGGCTCGCGGGCGAGCGCGAACCACAGCCCGTACAGGGCGGCCAGCGGCCCCAGGTAGAGCTTGACCAGGAAGGTGCCCACCAGCAGGACGAACGCGACCAGGTACCGGCCGCGGACGTGGGCGACCACCGCGGCCGCGACCAGCAAGAGCAGCAACGCGTCGACGTGGGCCGACATGGCCACCGACTGCAGCACCATCGGGTTGCAGGCGATCAGCAGGACCGGCCAGGCGGGTTCGCCGCCGCGGGCCCGCGCCACCCGGACCAGCAGCCACACGGCGGCCAGCTCGGCCGCGACCAGCAGCAGCTTCATCCAGACGACCCAGGCCAGCAGGCTGGAGCCGGCGACCACCGCGACCAGGCGGAGCAGCAGCAGGAACGGCGGCCCGTAGACCGGGCCGACGAACCGCCAGGACCACAGCGGATACCACTCGTCGTAGGAGTACTGGGCGGGGATCACCAGGTACGGGTTGGCCCCGTAGGCATGCTGCACCTTGCCGTAGAAGGAGTAGGCGTAGACGTCCTCGGAGGCGACCGGCGGCACCAGCAGCGCCAGGCCGGTGAGCAGGATCGACCCCACCACCAGCAGCGCCAGGCTGGGCCGGCGGCCCCGCCGCCACTGCCACACGGCGGCGCCGAACGAGCCCATCGCCAGCAGCCAGAACCCGGCCACCTGGCCCTCGGGCTTGCCGATCACGTTGTAGTCGAGGTTGGTGGGCAGCTGGTGGATGGGGCCGAACTCTCCCAGGAGCGGGACCACCAGGAACAGCCCGATGGCGAGCCCGATGCCGGCCAGGCAGGCGGCGAACACGGCCTGGTCGGAGCGGCCAGCCAGCCAACGCCCGACGGCGCCGAACCGGCCGGGGCGGTCGGGCCCGCCCGGTCCCCGCACCGGCGGCCGTCCCGGCTCGACCCGGGTGGTCACCGGCCCGCCACCTTCCAGGACCTGGAGCCCGTGGCGGGCCGGCCGGGCTGGGTGGCGAGCCGGGCGGCGAGCGTGCCCGCCGCCGCGGCGGCCACGAAGAACGCCGGGTCGTCGGCGGGACCGCGGCCCATGGTGGCGACCTCCACCCCCCAGCGGGCGAGCAGGCCGGCCGGGTCGGGCGCGGCCACCCGGACCAGCTCGTGCCTGGCGGCCACGCCGGCCTCGGCGAGCTGCCGGTCGACGGTGGCGGCGAGGTCGGGGTCGTCGAGCCCTGGCACGGCCACCGCGGCCCGCGCCAGGGCGAGCTGGCCGAGCGCGGTGAGGGTGTGGTGGCTGACGCCGCGGTGCCTGGCGCGCCGGTCGGCGGTGGACATGCGCAGGCAGGCGACCGGGCGGCCGCCGAGCGCGGCGACCGCGTTGACCGCCTCGGCGACCTGGGTGCCGCTGAACCCGTAGCGGGTGCCGGTGCCCATCCCGCCCGGACCCTGCGCCACCACCACCACGTCCGCGCCGATCACCACCCTGGCCGCGATCAGCGCGGAGTGCAGGGTGATCGCCTCCAGGTCGCCGCCGAACGCCTGCCCGCTGGTGACCGTCCCGGCGACCAGGCCGCTGCTCCGTAGCGCGGTCGCGAGGCGGGAGAAGGCCAGCGGCAGCGCGGCCCCGTCGGTCATCACGTAGGCGACGGTGAGGTCCGCCGCCGCGCGTGCGGCCGCGGCCACCACCGGGACCATCGAGTGCAGCTCCGCGCAGACCACCGGCAGGCCGTCCAGCCCCTCGCAGGCGGCCACCGCGGCCCGGTGCGGGCTCGCCTCCTCCTCGACCGCCAGCACCCGGACCTGGGAAGGGGTGTAGCGAGCCTTGATGACGTGGCCGGGGCCGGGGTCGTCGACCGGGCCGGCCAGCCGCGCCATCACCAGGTGCCAGCCGCCGGTGCCGAGCCCGAGGGCGACCGCGGTGGTGTTCAGCAGCACCCGCTCGCCGACCGCCGCCGGCCCGACCACCGCGTCGTAGGCGATCGCCGGCTCCGCAGGCTGGCCCGGCTGGTCATCGAGGGCGACCAGCAGCTCGGCGACGCCTGGCCGGCGGGCCGTCACGGCGGTCACCTGGCCGCTGCGGACGCGGGCCACCGCTCAGCGCCCGCCGCGGCGGAACACGTAGGCGCAGACGCTGTCGCCGGCCTGCATGTGCGCCACCCGGTCGACCTGCACATCCGGGCCGGCGAGCTGCCGGAACAGGGCCAGCTCGTTGGCGCAGGCCGGCGGGTGGACCTTGGCCACCCTGGCGATGGCGCAGTTGTGCTCCTGGACCAGCCAGCGCTCGCCCTCGATCGCCTGGCAGTCGGCCATGTAGCCGTTCTCGTCCTGGATGGCGGCGACCTCGCTGGCCAGCCCGGGCAGGTCCCTGCCGGCGGTGCGGGCGCGGTACAGCTCGGCGAGCACCTCGCGGCGGTGCGCGAACAGCGCCTCGACGGCCTCCCCGCCGAAGCGGTCGCCGACCGCCTCGAGGAGCTGCACCACCAGCTGGTGGTAGTTGCGCGGGAACAGGTCGTGGCCGAGCTCGGTGAGGGAGTAGACGTGGGCCGGGCGCCCGCGCCCCGAGGAGCGGCTGGTCTGCCGCACCACACCGTCGCGTTCCAGCGCGTCCAGGTGCCGGCGCACCGCCACGCCGGTGACGTTCAGCGCCTCGCGGAGCTGCGCGACCGTCCGTGGCCCGTTCAGCTTGAGCTGCTCCAGGACGGCTCGGCGGGTCTGCGGGTTCTGAGAAGGCTCGCTCACCAGGTGTTCCCGGAGATGGCGGTTGGGAATCGCCAGGGTACCGGAGATGCCGCCTACCGCCCAAGCAGGCCCGTAACGGCGGTAGCATGCGCGCATGCGAAAGGTCGAACGGCTCGTCAACCTCACCGCCCTGCTGCTGGACACGCCTCGCCCGCTGACGCTGGACGAGGTGGCCGAGATGGTGCCCGGCTACGAGGCCAGCGGTGAGAGCCTGCGGCGCATGTTCGAGCGCGACAAGGAGGAGCTGCGCGGGCTCGGCGTCCCGGTGGAGCGTGCCGCGGTGGACGCCTGGGGCAACGAGGAAGGCTACTTCATCGACCCGAAGGCCTACGGGATGCCCGAGCTGGACCTGGCCCCGGACGAGCGGGCGGCGCTGGCCCTGGCCGCGCGGGCCTGGTCGGGCACTGGCCTCGACCCGGCGGCGGTCTCCGGGCTGGCCAAGCTCGACCTCGACCCGGACGCGGGCGGCGAGCCGGTCCAGGCGGACCTGGCCGGCGGCAACCCGCTGGTGGCCACGCTGCTCGAGGCGGTCACCAACCGCAAGCGGATCGCGTTCTCCTACCAGCCGCCCGGCCGTGACGCGGCCGAGCGCCGGCTGGAGCCCTACGCGCTGGTCCACCAGCGGGGCACCTGGTACGTGGTCGGCCGCGACCTCGACCGGGCCGCGCAGCGCTCGTTCCGCCTGTCACGCATCCAGTCCGAGGTGCGCCGGCTCCGGCCCACCGCGCGCGGGGCCGACTACGAGGTGCCCGAGGACTTCGACCCTGGGCAGGCGCTGCCGACCGCCGGCGAGCACGGCGGCGCCGAGGTCGCCCTGGTCAGGGCCGGCCGTTCCGCCGCGCGCATGGCCGAGCTGCGCGGCGCCGAGCCGGTCGAGCCGGCCACCGCGGACGGGCGGGTCACGCTCAAGCTCCCGGTGTTCGAGCGGGGCGGCTTCGTGGCCTGGGCGCTCGGCAACGACGTGGAGGTGGTGGAGCCGACCGACCTGCGCGCCGAGGTGGCGTGGCGGCTCGCCCGGCTCCAGGAGCTGGTCGGCGATGCCCCAGCGTAGCCAGCGCCCACCCGACGCCAGCGCCGCCGGCCGGCTGCAGCGGCTGCTCGCCCTGGTGCCCTGGGTGATGAACCATCCCGACCCGACCGTCGAGGGAGTCTGCGCCCGCTTCAACATGACCCGCGAGGCGCTGATGGCCGACCTGGAGCTGCTGTTCGTCTCCGGGGTCCCGCCCTACGGGCCGGGCGACCTGATCGAGGCGTGGGTGGACGGCGACCGGGTCCACATCGGCCTGGCCGACTACTTCGCCCGCGCGCCCCGGCTCACCTGGCGCGAGGCCGCCGGGCTGTACCTGGCCGGCCGCGCCCTGGCGGCGCTGCCCGCGCTCGACGAGCAGGGCGCGCTCACCAGGGCGCTGGCCAGGCTCGAGGAGGTGCTCCCCGCCGACCAGCTCCGCCGGGTCCAGGAGCTGAGCAGCAAGGTCACCGTCGAGCTGGACGGCGACGCGGTGGAGGGGGAGCGCCGCGCCGCCCTCACCAGGGCCACCCTCGCCGGCCGGCGGGTGCTGATCGAGTACTACAGCGGCTCGCGAGGCGAGCTGACCACCCGCAAGGTCGACCCGTGGCTGGTCTACACCGCCTCCGGGCACTGGTACCTCACCGGCTGGTGCCACCGCGCCGGCGGCGAGCGGCTGTTCCGGATCGACCGGGTGGTCTCGGTCGAGCAGACCGAGGAGCCGTTCGAGCGGCCGGACGGGTTCGACGCGGCCGCCTACGGCGACCCCGCGCAGGGGGTGCTCGAAAGCGACCTCGAATGCGAGCTCGACCTGGCGGCCGGTGCCGAGTGGCTGGCCGACTACGTGCCCATCCTGGCCAGCGAGCGCCGCCCCGACGGGCGGCTGCGGGTGCGGCTGGCGGTGCAGGAGCTGTCCTGGATCGTCCGCCAGGTCCTGCGGCTGGCGCCCGACGCCGAGCCGGTCGCCCCGCCCGAGCTGCGGGTCGCAGTGGCCACCGCCACCCGCCGCGCCCTGGCCAGGTACGGCCCGCGGGCCGCTGCTCAGCCCGCCCCGCCGGGCGCCGCCGGGCGCGGCTGAGCCGGCCGGGCTGGTGCCGGCGAGCCGGTACTGACCAGCCCTCTTGGCAGCGTGACGGTGAAGGTCGAGCCCTTGCCGAGCGCGCTGCGGGCGGCGATGGTGCCCTGGTGGGCCTCGACCAGGACCTTGGCCACGTGCAGGCCGACGCCGGCACCGTCCCGGCCGCGGGTGGCCGAGCCGTCGAGCTGCTGGAAGCGGTCGAACAGCTTGGACAGGTTGCCGGAGAACACCCCCTCGCCGCGGTCGACCACCTCGATCTGCAGCTGCTCGGGCGTCTCGCGCACCACCACCGTCACCGGCTGGTCGTCGCCGGAGAACTTGACCGCGTTGTCGACCAGGTGGCGCAGGACCTGTTCGAGCCTGGCCCGGTCGACGTGCCCGGTCACCATGGACGCCGGGGCGCGCAGCTCGAAGACGCGGGCCGGCTGCTCCGCCCTGAAGCGGTCGAGCACGCCGTCCACCAGGGCGACCAGGTTCTCGTCGGCCCGCTCCAGCGCGACCTCGCCCTTGGCCTTCAGGCCGGAGAGCAGCAGCAGGTCCTCGAGCAGGCGCTCCAGCCGCTGGCACTGGGCCTGCATCTCGCCGAGCACGCGGGCCCTGGCGGCCGCCTCCATCCCCTCGCCGCGCCGCACCAGCGCGTGCACATAGCCCTTGATGACCGTGAGCGGGGTGCGCAGCTCGTGGCCGACCACCGCCACGAAGTCGGCCTTGAGCCGCTCCATCTCGGCCGCGGCGGTCACGTCCTCGAGCACCGCCAGCTTGGCGTCGCCGCCGGCCAGCCGGACCACCCGGGCGCGCATCACCCGCCGCGCCGCGCCGTTGCCCGCCCGCACCTCGACCTGGCCCTCCGGACCCGGCTGGCAGAGCGCCTCCAGCTCGGGGGCGCGCAGCCGGCCGGCGACCGGCTGGCCCCGGTCGAAGTCGGCCGAGAGGCCGAACAGCTCCGCCGCGAGCGGGTTGACCGCCGCCAGCGTCCCGTCCGGTCCCACCAGCAGGAGCGGCAGGGGCACGCCGCCGACCACCCCGTCGAGCAGCGCTCGCTCGGCGTGGGCGGCACGCCGCGCCAGGCAGGCGTCGAGGGCGAGCCCGGCCTGCGCCGCCAGCAGCCCGAGCAGCTCCAGCTCGCCGGGGTCCGCCTCCGGGCCGTCCTCGGCCGGCGGACTCCCGGCCGCCTGGGGCACCAGCAGCAGCAGGCCGGCGCGGCGCCGGCCGGCCGGCAGGACCGCGGCGAGCGTGGCGCCCGCCGCCGCCTCCGCGGGCAGCGCGACCGGGCCGTCGGCGGCCAGGGCGGTGGCGGTCGCTGGCGCCGCCAGCACGGCCTGGGCCACGTCGAGCTCCACGCCGCGGTAGCGGGCCAGCTCGTAGCCACCGTCGTCGCCGTAGACCGCCAGCACCGCGCCGTACCCGGGGAAGACCTCGGCCGCCCCGTCGAGCACGGCCGTGGCCAGCTGGTCGAGTTCGGCGACGCCGCGCAGGCGGCGGGCGGCCGCCGCCAGCGGATGGACCGGCGGGTGGTGGTCTGGCATCGGGCTCCCGGGCGCGACCAGCGGTGGCTTCGAGTACTCCCTCGGCACCGGGACGCCGGTCCTCAAGCCGGGGGCACGGGCCGCCGATATCCGCGGCACCATGCCAAACCGTGACCGCGAGCCTCAGACCAAGATCCGGGCCACCTGCCCGGCGTGCGGCGAGGTCGAGCTGACCCCGCCCGACGTGGAGCTGCACGTCTGCACCGCGGCGGAGCGCAGCTACTACGCCTTCGTCTGCCCGGACTGCTTCGAGCTGGTGACCAAGCCGGCCGACCAGCGGGTGATCCGCCTGCTGGTCTCCGGCGGGGTGCCCACCCGGTTCTGGGACCCGCCGGCGGAGCTGCTCGAGTCCCATGCCGGTCCGACGCTCACCTACGACGACCTGCTCGACCTCCACCTGCTCCTGGAGGCGCCCGACTGGTGGTCCCGCCTGGTCGACGCGTGTCGCTGAGGGCGCCGGGCGGGTAGGATCCCCCGGTCGCGTCGTCCCTTGGAGGTCCACCTGCCCGCCTGGCTCGCCATCCTGCTGGGGCTGTTCTGGCTCGCCGTGCTGGTGACGCTCGCGTTCACGGTCTGGCGGCTGCTCGGCAACCTCAAGGCCCTGAGCGCCTCCGTCGCCGAGCTGAACCGCCGCCTGACGCCAACGCTCGAGGAGCTGGCGGCAAAGAGCGAGCAGGCGGCCGAACTGAGCGCCCGGCTGGAAGCCCGAAGAAAGTGATCCAGGTGTGGGGGGAGCTCGCTCCCCCCCGCACCTGCCAGTAGGGCTGGTGAGGCGGTAGACTCGGACCCGACGCCGGCTCGGCACCACCGGGTCAACAGCTGCTGTGAGGAGCGATCGGTCATGCCAGGACCTGAGTGGATTTGGGTCATCCTCGTCATCGTGGTGGTGTTCGGGGCAAGCCGCCTGCCGCTGGTCGGCCGCAACGTCGGCCAGGGCATCAAGGAGTTCAAGAAGGGCGTGAGCGAGGGCGTCAAGGACGAGCCCAAGCCCGCCGACCGCCCCGCCCAGCCGCCCGCGACCGACGAGCACAAGCCGCTGTCCTGATGTAGCAGACCGCGCTCCCTGCCATGCGACTGCGCCGCGCCCCGGCCAACCCCGGGGCGGAGATGACCATCCTCGAGCACATCGCGGAGTTGCGCGACCGGCTGGTCAGATGCTTCGTCGCCCTCCTGGTGACCACCCTGATCAGCGCCTTCGTCCTCTACGACCAGACGTTCCGCTTCATCACGCGGTCGTACTGCGAGATCGACCCCCGCTACCGCATCACCACCGCGTCCGGGCAGAACTGCGGCCTGCTCGCCCAGAGCCCGCTCGAAGGCCTCAGCATCCGCATCCGCCTCTCCCTCGTCCTCGGGCTGCTGTTCGCCATGCCGGTGATCGCCTACCAGGTGTGGCGCTTCATCGCGCCGGGCCTCAAGCAGAGCGAGAAGCGCTTCGCCATCCCGTTCGCCCTGGCCAGCACGCTGCTGTTCGCCGGCGGGGTGACGATCGCGTTCGTCACCATGCCGAAGGCGATCGGGTTCCTGGTCGCCGCGGGCGGCGAGGGGCTGATCAACTTCTACGCCGCCGACCGGTACCTGCGCTTCGTGATGTTCATGGGCCTCGCCTTCGGGCTCACCTTCGAGTTCCCCTTGGTGCTGGTGTTCCTGTCGATGGCGGGGGTGCTGTCGTCGCAGACGATGATGCGGGCTTGGAGACCGGCGGTCGCGTTGATTATCGTTGTCGCCGCGGTGGTCACCCCGAGCCAGGACCCGATCAGCCTGTTCTCGATGGCGATACCGATGTGGATCTTCTATTTCGCGGCGGCGGGAGTCGCCAGGTTCCTGATCGAGCCGCGGCGCCGCCGGCGCCAGGCCGAGTTGATGCAAGGGAGTTAGCGCAGCGTGGCGATCAAGGGAAAGACGAAGCGGAGCCAGAGCCGTCCCGGCCGCCGGCCGACCCCAGGCCCCCGCATGCAGGCGATCGAGCGGCGGCAGCCCTGGTACAGGGCGCAGGCGTTCCCGGTGACGCTCGCGGTGGTGGCGCTGCTGGCCACCCTGCTCGCGGCGTACAGCCGGGTGCAGGAGGGCTACGGGCGGGACGACGTGCGCCGCTTCACCGAGACGCTGCGCGGCCAGCTGGCGCCCCTGCCAGGCATCGTCGGCCCCGGCACGACCGCCAAGCCCGGGTTCGCCAGCGCCGCCGACCTGAAGAACGGCAAGCTCAAGCCGGCCGACCTGGCCAAGCGGTCGAAGGACTGGCAGTCGCAGCTGTCCGACCTCCGCAACAAGGCCGCCAACCTGACCGTCGGCACCGCCGACCCGAGCACGCTCGACGGCAACCCCGCCAACCAGGCAGGCGGGCACGTGGCCATGCTCGGCGGCGTCCGTGACGCCTACGCGGCCGCGGTCGGCACCTACTTCGAGGCGGCCCACACCTACGAGCTGGCCGCGATCGCGCCGGCCAAGAGCCCGCTCGCCGAGCAGCTGGTCAGCCAGGGCGACGCCACCGCCAAGCGCGCCGAGCAGGCGATCGACGCGGCCGCCGGCCAGCTCGTCCGCCTGGTCGGCCGCTACCACCTGGACGTGACCAGGCAGATGCCCGGCGAGTCGGCCGGGTCCTACGCCAACCGCTGGGAGAAGGCTCCCGCCCCGGTCGGCGACGCCCCGATCCCCGGCTGACCCGGCCGGCCGGTGCGCGCGCTGCTGGCCTGCAACCCGGCCGCCCACGGCGGCCGGGGGGTGCGCGCCCTGCCGGCCGTGACCGCCCGGCTCGGCGAGGCCGGCGTGGAGCTGGACGTCCACCGCACCACCTCGATCGCTGATGCCCGCAAGACCGCCTGCGACGCCGCCGGGGGCGTGGACGCGGTCATCGCCATGGGCGGCGACGGCATGGTCGGGGCGTGCGCGACCGGCCTGGCCGACGCCGGACCGCACGCGCGCGCCGCGCTCGGCGTGGTCCCGGTCGGCGGCGGCAACGACGCCGCCCGCGCCTTCGGCCTGCCCCACGACGACCCGGTGGCGGCGGCCGGGCTCCTGCCCGGCCTGCCGCGGCGGCGGATCGACCTGGTCAGGGCGGACGGCCGCCGCTACCTCAACGTCGCTGGGGCCGGCTTCGACTCCGAGGTCAACCGGGTCGCCAACGCGCGCCTGCGCTGGGCGCCAAGCATGCTGCGGTACGTCGGCGCGATGGTCGTCAAGCTGGCCACCGAGCGGCCGGTGCGGTTCACCGTCACCCTCGACGGCCGCTCCGAGGAGCTGGCCGCCTGGCTGGTGGTGGTCGCCAACGGGCGCAGCTACGGCGGCGGCATGCGCGTCGCCCCCACGGCCAGGTTCGACGACGGCCTGCTCGACGTGGTGGTCATCGGCGACCTCACCAAGCCCGACTTCCTGGCCACCTTCCCCAAGGTCTACGCCGGCCGGCACCTCGAGCACCGGCTGGTCACGGTCCACCACGCCCGCCGGGTGGAGCTGGCCGCCGACCGCCCGCGCACCGTCTACGCCGACGGCGAGCACGCCGGCGCGCTGCCGATGACCTTCGAGGTCGAGCCGGATGCGCTGGCGGTTCTGGCCGCCGCCGACGCCCCCGGCCTCGACCGGTCCGCCTGACCGGCCACTCCGCGCACCGGCGTGGACCGGGGGCAGGGCGGCCGGCTCGGACGCCGGCCGAGCGGCCGGGCGGCCGAGATGGCAGCATGGGCCGCGATGGACGACCGTGCGCCGAACCAGCCCGAGGCGGCGGCCCTGGTCGACGAGTTCGCCGCCGGCTACCCCTTCGAACTGGACGACTTCCAGCGACAGGGCTGCCTGGCCCTTGCCGCCGGGCGGTCGACCCTGGTGGCGGCGCCCACCGGGGCGGGCAAGACGGTGGTGGGGGAGTTCGCCGTGTGGCTGGCGCTGCGCGCCGGCGGCAAGGCCTTCTACACGACGCCGCTCAAGGCGCTCTCCAACCAGAAGTTCGGCGACTTCGTCGCCCGCCACCACGCCGCCAACGTCGGCCTGCTCACCGGCGACAACTCCATCAACGGCGAGGCACCGGTGGTGGTGATGACCACCGAGGTGCTGCGCAACATGCTCTACGAGGGCAGCGCCACCCTGGCCGGGCTCCGCTACGTGGTCATGGACGAGGTCCATTACCTGCAGGACCGGGTCCGCGGCGCCGTGTGGGAGGAGGTCCTGATCAACCTCCCGGTGTCGATCAAGGTGGCGTCGCTGTCGGCCACCGTGTCCAACGCCGAGGAGTTCGGCGAGTGGCTCGAGACCACCAGGGGGCCGACCGAGGTGGTGATCGAGGAGCGCCGGCCCGTCCCGCTCGACAACAACTACCTGGTCGGCGACGAGCTGCACCCGCTGCTGGTGGACCGGGGGAACGGCGAGCTGGTGCCCAACCCCGCCCTGGCCCGCCGCGGCGAGGGCTCCTGGAACGGCCGCCGCGGCCGTGACGGGCGGCGGATCCGCGTCCGCGCGCGGGACTGGGTCCCGACCCGGATCGAGGTCGTCGACCTGCTGGAGCGGGAGCGGCTGCTGCCCGCCATCTACTTCATCTTCTCCCGGGCCGGCTGCGACCAGGCCCTGACCCAGTGCCGCGCCGCCGGGCTGCGCCTCACCACCGCGGCCGAGCAGCGCGAGATCCGCGAGTTCGTCGACCTCAAGGTCGCCGCGCTCGACCCGGCCGACCTGGACGCGCTCGGCTACGACGAGCTGGCCGAGTCACTCGAACGCGGCGTGGCCAGCCACCACGCCGGAATGCTGCCGCTGTTCAAGGAGGCGGTCGAGGAGCTGTTCGCGCAGGGGCTGGTCAAGGTGGTGTTCGCCACCGAGACGCTGTCGCTGGGCATCAACATGCCCGCCCGGACGGTGGCGATCGAGCGCCTGTCGAAATGGCAGGGCGAGCGCCACGAGCTGCTCACCCCGGGGGAGTACACGCAGCTCACCGGCCGCGCCGGCCGGCGCGGCATCGACCAGCGCGGCGCCGCCATCGTCCTGCACCAGCCCTTCCTGCCGTTCGAGCGCATCACCGGCCTGGTGTCGGCCCGCGCCTACCCGCTGACCTCTTCCTTCCGGCCCTCCTACAACATGGCGGTCAACCTGGTCGCCCACTACCGCCGCGAGGAGGCCGAGCGGCTGCTGGCCTCGTCGTTCGCCCAGTTCCTCGCCGACCGGACGGTGCACGGCGCCGAGCAGACCTTGACCCGCAACGCCGAGTACCTGGCCGGCTACCTCGAATCGGCCGCCTGCGACCGGGGTGACGTCCAGGCCTACTGGGCGCTCCGGCGCGAGCTGCGCGCCCGCGAGGGCGCCGTGGCCGAGGCGGAGCGCCGCTCCCGCACCGAGGAGGCGGCCGCGGCGGTGCGCGCGCTCACCCCCGGCACCGTGGTCTACCTGCCGGGGGGGAGGCGGCGCGGCCTGGCCGCGGTGCTCGGTCCGGCCGGGGGCCGCGACGGCGCCACCGGCGTGCTGGTGCTCACCGAGGACCGGCGCGTGCGCCGCGTGGCCGTCCGCGACCTCGGCGGCGCGCCGGTGGCCGTCGGCAAGCTGGCGATGCCGCGCACGCTCTCGCCCAAGAGCCCGCGCTTCAAGGCCAGGGTGGCCGAGGCGCTGGCCCGGCTCGACCCGCCGATGCCGAACCAGACGCGGCGGCGCCGCCGGGCCGCGGCCGACGACGATCCCGAGGTCGCCCGGCTGCGGGCGGAGGTCGAGGCCCATCCGGTGCACCGCTGCCCCGACCTGGCCGAGCACGAGCGCTGGCTGCACCGCTGGGAGGGGCTCAACCGGGACACCGAGGCGCTGGCCGCGCGGGTCAGGCGGCGCACCGGCTCGCTGGTGCGCACCTTCGACCGGGTGCTGCGGGTGCTCGGCCAGCTCGGCTACGTCGACGGCTTCGCCCTCACCGACAAGGGCGCCACGCTGCGCCGCGTCTACAGCGAGGCCGACCTGGTCGTGGTCGAGGCGATCCACCGTGACGTGTGGCGCGGCCTCGACCCGGCCGAGCTGGCCGCCTGCGTCTCCAGCCTGGTGTATGAGGCGCGCGGCGGGGAGGGCCCGCCGGCACCGCCCGAGCTGCCGACCGAGGCGGTGGGCGCCGCCCTGGACGCCCTCGGCGATCTCTGGCACGAGACCCACGAGCACGAGACCGCCGAGGGGGTCGAGCTGACCCGCGGCCTCGACCCGGGCTTCGCCGACGCCGCGTGGCGCTGGGCCAAAGGGCAGCCGCTGGAGCGCGTCCTGGTCGACGACGAGCTCACCGCCGGCGACTTCGTCCGGGTCACCAAGCAGCTGCTGGACCTGCTCCGCCAGGTCGCCGACGTGGCCGTGGACGACCAGCTGGCGGCCACCGCCCGGGCCGCGGTCGCCGCCTGCCAGCGGGGCGTGGTCGCCTACTCCGGGCTGCTCTGAAACGAACCACGCCGTCCCGTCGCTCACTACCGACCGACGCCCGCCCGGAACCCGCGGCTTGGACGCGGCGCCGGGGTCGGCCTATGCTCGCGGCCCGCTGGGCGTTGCCCGCCGCCATGTCGGCGTGGCGCCAGGTCGCCGGCACCGCCCGCAACAGATTCCGAGGAGCCAGGCCGACGTGAGCGAACCGACCCCGACCCCGGAGCCCGTCAACGACCGGGCGGCGCGGCTTCCCTACGGGCCCCCGTTCCTCGTCGGCGACCCGGCGGCCAGCCGTTCCGGCCTCGGCGACCTGCGCAGACAGCTCGCCAGGGCCGGGGTGGTGGCCGAGGCCGCGGTGGCCAGGCCGGCGGGGCGGGCACGGGAGTTGGCCGAGCGGGCGCTGGACCGTGGTGCCCGCCTGCTGGTCGCGGTCGGCTCCGACGAGGTCGCCCACTGTCTGGTATTGGCACTCATGGGGTCGGACGGGCCGCGCCACCCCGACACCGTGCTCGGGCTGGTCGGGCTCGGCCGCCAGGACCTGTCGGCCACCTTCGGCCTGCCCGACGACCCCGAGCGGGCCGCCCACCACCTGCTCGGCGAGCGCGTGTTCCTCGCGGACCTCGGCCGCGCCACCTGGACCGGCCCTGACGGCGCCGCGCGGACCGAGGTGTTCGCCAACTGCGCCGAGCTGGGCTACCCGGCGGAGGCCTCGGCGCGGCTGGCCGGTCGCGACCGGACCGGCAAGGTGGGCCGCCTCGCCGCCGCCCTCGGCGCGCTGGCCGCCACCCGCTCCACTCCGGCCCGCCTCACGCTCGACCGCGGCGCGGTCGAGTTCCGCCTGGCCGGGCTGGTGATCGCGAACGGCCAGTTCTCCATGGGCCGGATGAAGGTCGCCCCGCGTGCCCTGCCGGACGACGGCCGCATGTCGGTGATGGCGTTCGAGGGCAGCCCGCTCACCATCTACGCCCGCTCCAAGGACCTGTACTACGGCCTGCACGTGCCCCACCCGTCGGTACGCGAGTACCAGTCCACCCGGGTGGAGATCGACGCCGCCGGGCCGCTCGCGCTCAGCCTCGACGGCGTCCGCGTGCCAGGAGGGCCGCCGCTCGCCGTCGAGGTGCTCGACAAGGCCCTCCGCGTCAAGGTGTGAGGCCGAAGAGATCGCGTCAATACGTCGATTGGAGGCGCCTGGGCCCGTCAGCGGCGCGTCCGCTCCGTCCGGGCTCGTCATCCGGGGTGGAGCTAGGCAGGCAGAGATCACGCGGGTGCATGATCGTCAGCTGACCCAGCCCGCGGCGACGGCCGTGCGTGGCGCTGGTCGGCGCCGTACGGCCGCACCTGAGCGAGCGCCGACGCTCGGTGCGACGGTAGGATCAGAAGCATGACGAACCCGCACGTCGAGCGCCTCACCCGGGCGCGTGAGCAGCTTGCCGAGCGAGGGGTCGACGCGCTGCTGCTCGGTCCCTCGGCCGATCTCGTCCACCTGACCGGCTACGACGCGCTGCTGACGGAGCGGCTCACCCTGCTGGTGCTGCCCGCCAAGGGCGAGCCCCGCCTGGTCGTGCCGAGACTCGAAGCCCCGCTGGCTCGCGGCTACCTCGATGACCTGGACGTCGAGGTCGCCGTGTGGGACGAGACCGAGGACCCGTTCGCCCTGGTACGGGACCACCTCGCCGACGCCGGCGCGACCGGCGGGCTGCTCGGCGTCGGCGACCGGCTCTGGAGCACGTTCCTGCTGCGCCTGCAGGCCGCCCTGCCCGAGGCGGGCTTCACCGTCGCCTCGACCGTCACCAGGGCGTTGCGCATGATCAAGGACGCCGGGGAGATCGAGGCCCTGGCCGCCGCCGCGGCCGCCATCGACGAGGTGGTCGACGGCCTGGCCGAGCTGCGCTGGGCCGGCCGCAGCGAGCAGGACCTGGCCGCCGAACTCGACCGGGCGATCCGGGACGCCGGCCACGACGAGACCTGCTTCGTGATCGTCGGCTCGGGCCCGAACGGGGCCAGCCCGCACCACGCCGCCAGCCCAAGGGTGATCCAGCCGGGCGACGCGGTGGTGATCGACATCGGTGGCCGCCGCCAGGGCTACTGCTCCGACACCACCCGGACGTTGGTGGTGGGGGAGCCGCCGCCGGGCTTCACCGAGCTGTACGAGGTGCTGCAGGCGGCGCAGGAGGCCGGCTGCCGCGCGGTCGCCCCGGGCGTGCCCGCCGCCGCGGTCGACGCGGCCTGCCGCGACCTGATCGCCGAGGCCGGCTACGGCGAGCAGTTCATCCACCGCACCGGCCACGGCATCGGCCTGGAAGAGCACGAGGACCCGTACCTGGTCGCCGGCAACGACGAGCCGCTCCGCGCCGGCATGGCGTTCTCGGTCGAGCCCGGCATCTATCTCGACGGCCGCTACGGCGCCCGGATCGAGGACATCGTGATCTGCACCGAGGGCGGCGGGCGCCGCCTCAACACCACCTCCCGTGACCTTCGGGTGGTAGCCGGCTAGGGGGCGGTCGTGGCGCGGCAGGCATGGTGCCCTCGCTGTGACGAGGTCCGGCAGGTACGCCCCGGCCGGCCCTGCCCGGTCTGCGCCACCCGGCTGCTCGCCGTGCCGTCCGCCTCCGGCCCGCGCCGCCCGGTAGCTCCCCGGCTGGACCTGCGCGCGCGAGCCGGCGACGCCCGCGGCCAGCTCCTGCCGGCGGCCCGCGCCGCGCTGGCGGGGCTGGTGGCGGTGGTGCTGGTGGCCGGGGCCTTCCTCGCCGGCCGGGTGACCCGCTCGAGCGCCACCACCACCGCCCCGACGGTCGCCGCGGCGACCTCCACCACCAGGGACTCCGACGACCGTCGCGGGTTGAACGGCCAGATCTACAACTGGTCGAGCCGCGACGTCGGCGGGATCGGGTTGACCCTCAACAGCATCAGCGCCGGCGACAACAGCACCACGCTCAGGCTGGAGGCCGAAGGCGTGCCCGACGGCCGCTCGATCGCCACCGTGCAGGGCCTCAGCGTCACCGACTCGGGCGGGCACCAGCTGCTCGGCCGCGAACCGATCCGGGAGGCGCCGGCGCGGGGCAGTCCCTTCGGCGGCAACGAGCTCGCCCTGGTCACCGTGGAGGAGCCGCTGGCCGACAAGGCGGCCGTGCGCCAGGTGCAGGTGGACGCCGTCACCTTCTCCAACCAGGTCGAGGAGCACCTGGCGGTCACCGTGGTCGACCCCCGCCTGGGCAAGCAACCGCCGACCACCGTGGGCGCCTGCCCCACCTGCAAGCTCGAGGTCCGCTGCGACTGCTCCACCATCAGCCTGGCCGGCGCGACCTACCAGCAGGGCGCGGTGGTGCTCCTGCTGGCACCCAAGGGACCCATCGACCGGTCGGTGCTCGGCGGCAGCGAGCCCAGCCTGCTGGTCACCGAGGCGGAGTTCAACAGCGAAACGCAGCCCGCCGTCGACCGGGAGGAAGGCGGCGTCACCGCCGTCCGGTTCGTCATGGACGACCTGACGCTCGGCAGCAACGAGCAACGCCTGCAGCTCCAGGTGATCGTCGCCAACGAGCTGGCGCAGACGGTCAAGGGTCCCTGGCGGATGCGGCCACGATGACCACCTGGTGCCCGCGCTGCGACGCGGTCCGGGAGGCGGCGGCGACCTGCCCCACCTGCGGCACGCCCCTTGCCGACGTGACCCATGGCCGCCCCCGCCCGGCGGTGGCCGCGCCGCCGCCGCCGGAGCCACTCGCGCCACCACCGCCAGGGCCCTCCCGGCTGCGGGCGGCTCTGGCCGTGGCTGTGATCGTGCTGGCCGGCCTCGCCTTCCTGGCGGGACGGCTCGGCGGGCGGGACGGGCCGGCCGCCGCCTCCGGCGCGCCGTCGACCGTGACCAGCGCGACCGCGCCGCCAGGGACGGACCAGGGCCGGCGGGTGCTCGGCTGGACGGCCCGCAAGGGCGGGGCCACCGTGACGGCCACGGCCGTCGAACGGCTGGCCGACGAGGGCGAGAGCCGGCTCACCGTGCGGGTCGACGGGCTCGCGCGCGGCCAGGAGGTGCTGGCCCTTGCCGGGCTCACCCTGCGGGACACCGGCGGCGGCCTGTTTGCCAGCCCGGGCGAGGACCAGGTGGGTGGGAACCTTGGCGTGCCGGTCACGCCCGCCCGGGGGGGCGGCTACGAGGTCGAGCTCGGCCCGACGCCCGCGCTCGACGCGCTGCGGGAGATCGAGCTGACCGACCTGGTGATCGGCAAGACCTCAGGGGCGAACGTCACCCTGGCCACGAGCGGCCCCTGGCCGTCCGGGGCGAAACGGCGCACGGTCGACCCGGGCCCAAAGGGCACCGTGCAGGTCACCGCCCGCACCGGACCGCCGATCCGGCTGGAGTTCGACGTGACCGCGGCGTTCGTCGGCGGCGGCCGCGCCGACGCGGTGATCGCGGTCAAGCCCATCACCCCTGACCAGGCGCTGGACAACCCGCTGCCGGTCACTGCCCAGCTCCGCGCCGGGGACCGGGTGCTGTGCGCCCGCACCAAGCTGGTCGGCGGCGAGCAGCCGCCGCCCGCGCTGGTGGTGGGCTGCCCGACCGAGCCGGTCGACCAGCTCACGGTCGCGCTCGGCGCCGGCAGCTCCACCATCCCGATGCCGGTCACCCTCCGCCCCAGCGGCTAAGAGGCTGCGCCAGTAGGCCGTTATGGGCGTCGGCGGGGACGGCTGTCCCACCGGTAGTGGGTCCAGGCGCGGCGGATGAGCCGTCCCGAGCGCAACCGTGCTCGACAAGTCCCTGCTCATGGAGCACTTCGACGAGCTGGTCTGTGACCCTCGCCTGCGCCGCGACCAGCTGCTGGGCTGGGTCGGCCAGATGACCCGTGACCAGCTGTATCTGGACCGCTACCGGGTGATGCTGACCAGCGGGTCCTCCGGCCGGCCGGGACTGTTCGTCTACGACGCGCCGGCTGGCGGTCAATCGGATCCGGACTCATACAGAGCGCCACCTGGAAGGGTCTGCGGCCCACCCT
>DATLQA010000117.1:0-15027 GCA_035535495.1 Actinomycetota bacterium
CAGATCAAACTCTCGGTGGTGGCCAGCGATATCTTCGGGGTGTCGGGGCGGGCCATGCTGGCCGCGCTGGTGGCCGGAGAGCGTGACCCGAAGGTCCTCGCGCAGCTGGCTCGTGCCAGGTTGCGCGCCAAACTCGGTCCGCTGGTGGAGGCGTTCACTGGGTTCTTCACCGACCAGCACGCCTTCCTGTTGGGCAAGATGCTGGCCCGAGTGGACCAGCTGGACGCCGACCTGGCCGAGCTCGACGCCAAGCTCCAGGAGCTGATCGCCCCGTTCGTGGCGGCGGTCGACCGGCTGGATGAGATCCCCGGGGTCGGCCAGCTCGCCGCACGCCTGCTGCTCGCCGAGCTGGGAACCGACATGACCCGGTTCCCGACCGCTGGGCATCTGGTGTCGTGGGCCAAGTTCGCCCCCGGCGTCAAAGAGTCCGCCGGCAAACGCAAGGGCAGCGGATCGACCGGGCACGGCAACCCCTACCTCGCGCGGGTGCTCGGCGAGGCCGCCGTCGCCGCCAGCAAGACCGATACCTTCCTTGGTGAACGCTACCGGCGGATCGCCCGCCGACGCGGCAAGAGGCGCGCCATCGTGGCGGTCGGCCGCTCCATCCTGGTCATCGTCTGGCACCTGCTGTCCGACCCGACCGCACGGTTCCAGGACCTGGGCGCCGGCTTCTACGACACCCGCATCAACGCTGAGCGCGTCAAGCGCAACCACATCCGCCAGCTCGAGGCCCTCGGCTACAAGGTCACCCTCCAACCCGCCGCCTGACCCGGCCGTCACCGGGCAACCAGCACCACCTTAATCGGATCCGGGCGCCGCCCGGATGCTGCCGCGCGTCCGCTCACCGTGGATTTTCGGATCAGGATGAGGTCCCAGGTTCAAGTCCTGGCAGGCCCACCACAACGCCATGACCAGCGGAAACGCTGTCCTCCTCCCGTTTAGGCCGCTCCGGCGCATGCGCAGGTCAGCCTTGGGATCTGGAGCCGACCGGCCTGGCGTGTGCCGAGGAAGACCCCTTACCTGGTTACCGGCTCTGGTCATGGGTGCTGCATCAAGGGTATTTCAGTGGTCGTGGTGAGAGGATGACGACTCACGCGGACCCGCGGCCTCGGTCGCACCGCGGCAACGGACGCCGGCACCTGCCAAATCGAACCGGGTCGAGGAGGGCGCGATGCCCACAGAGATCACTGGCGGGCGTGTGCCGGCAGGACTGGTGGCGTGGCGATTCGAGGTAGGCCATGACGGTCGTGCAGTTCCTACAGCCCGGTCTACTGTGAGCTCGGAAACTCTCGCCACGGCCGGCGGTATCTATTCCCCGCTGAGCTAAGACGCGAGCTGTGCCCGCAGGAGTCGGACGTGATCCGGATCTGGGAACCATTCCGGGAGCGGTGACGTAGTCTGGGTATGGAGGCGTCGCTGATGGGCAGACGTTCGTGCTTGGCTGGCGCGCTGGCGGTGCTGGTTCTTGCCGGCGCGGGGTGTTCGCGGGGGTCGGGCACGGCCTCCCCAGGGAGTACGGCCGCTCCGAGTGGCACCTCGTTGGGGCGACCTGGGGTGGGCTCGGCGTCGGAGCCCAGGCGGGGGTGCTCGGCGACCCGTGCCAACGGAAGGGTGCCGCCGGGGGAACAGTCGAACTCGGGGGCGCACTATCACGGCAACGGCAAGCTCTGGACCGAGCTGTTGCCCGGAGGGGTGATCAGGGCCAGGCCGGAGGACGTCAGGGCGGACGGCTCGATCGAGATCAAGTTCCCGTGGTGGCGAGCGGTCAGGGGCCGGCTGACGATCAGCGGGCGGCGGCTGGACGGACAGGCCGAGCCGCTGCGGGCGTGGATCCCCGACTACGGGCCCACGGGGTTCCAGTCCACGGCGATCACCTTCCCGACCCAGGGATGCTGGGAGGTCACCGGACGAGCCGGGGACGGGCGCTTGACCTTCGTGGTCAGGGTCGTCGCGCCCGCCTGATGCAGTTGTGCTCCGAGACGCGCTCCCCGGGTCAGCAGCCGCCGGAGATTCGCGTTCCGGTCGAGCAGCGGACGTTGCTGGCGCACGCGGCGCCACAGGCGCTCGTGTTGCTGTGGCACTCACAGCACCGGTACTTCAGGAAGCCGGACAAGGAGTTGCAGCAGGTCCAGCACCAGACGCAGGCGCATGACCCGCAGGAGGAGCTAGGAGACTTGCACAGGTTGCAGCACTTGTAGCGGATCGTGGCCTCGGCTTCGGCCGGCAGGCCGAGGACCGCGGCCGAGACCGCCATCGCGCTGACGCCGACCCGGCGCAGGAACTTCCGCCGGCTTGTTTGCTTCCCGATGGCATCGACAAGCTGATCGGTTGACATCGCTGCTCCCTCCGTAGCGCTGGTCCTACAACTTGGCGAAGAGCAGTAGGGAGATCGTCAGTAGGCCCACCCCCAGGAGGTTTATCGAGCGGAACGATCGCTGGCGGTCATTGATCTCATCCAGGAGAGCCGGCGTCTGGTCCGCGCCGTCCAGGAGCAGCGGAGCGATCCACACCGACGCGGCCCGTCCCAACCAGTAGGAGAGGAAGAGCGCGCTTCCGAGCAGGGCATCCCCGACCAGGAACGCCGACGAGACCAGGACCCAGGCGCCGGCGAAGGTGAACCGGGTGGTGACCACCAGGCCGAGGTCGAACCCCCAGAGGGTCGCTCCCAGCAGCCAACCGTACCGGCCGTTCCAGATGTCTCTGGTCTGCCGCCTCGGCTCGAGCAGTCGCCATCGGATCCATCCCAGGTCCCAGGCGACCGTGGTCATCCCGACCAGGGCCGCGGCCGATACGACCAGCGGCCCGGCATCCGGGGGCAGCACGAGGCCACCGGAGGCCCCCAGGGCGGCACCGACCACGCTGCTGGCGAGGGCACCCGCCAGGCTGTACGCGACGACGCCGGCCAACCATGTTCTCTTTGCTCCTGCCACCTTCCCGAGGGGCGTCAGCGCTCCGAGGAGCGACTGCCCTCACAGGCCGACGAGCTGGACCCAGCCGAGCAGCCAGGCTCCCGCCAGCATGGCCAGGCGGGGATCGCGGGCGGCGACGGCCGCGACGCCGGCCACCGGGGCGAGGAGACCGACCGCGAGGTTCGCCGTCACGACCGGTCGCAGCCTGATAGCCGTCCTCACCTACTTGTCACCTCCCTTCTGGCGTGGTCGCGGCGACGGTGTCGTCGCCGAGGTCGAGCTCGTCGCCGGCCATCTCGCGCAGCTCTTCGCCCCGCATCGGGTGCCCGTAGGAGACGACCCGGGTGCCGGCGTTGAGCAGGACGGCGGTCGGGAACGCGGTCACGTCGAAGAGCTTGCCGATGCTGGCGTCCTCGTCCGCCACCACCGGGACCGTGAGGTTGTGGTCGCTGACCAGGTTGCGGCAGTCGGCGTCCCTGGCCCCGCACACGACCAGCACGTTCCCCCCGTCCACCTTGTGCTGCACGGCGTGCAGCTCGTCCAGGGTGAGCATGCAGGAGGAGCAGTTGGGGGAGACGAAGAGGACCAGGCTGGACCGACCCCGCAGCTGCTCGGTGCCGACCAGGTTCCCGGCGAGGTCCAGCGCCTCGAAGCGCGGCGCCTCCTGATTCAGGAGCCGCTCGCCCTCCTGTGCCCCCTCTTCCGGCTCGGCGGGCGCCACATGCCCCTGCCTGAGCTCATGGATGGCACGGACCGCGCCGAGCAGGAGCAGCCCCTGGAAGATGACGATCAGGTACAGCAGCACATAGGACGCGAGAAAGGGTGTCGACACGGCTAGGCCGCCTCCTTCCGTTGCTCCACCTCGACACGCGGCGACGAGCGCCACAGCTGGCCAACCACCCACCACAGCTCCGGCAGGTGCAGCAGCCACATGCCCACCAGCAGCAGGGCCAGGCTCATCCCGGCGACCTGGAGCAGGTAGCCGACGCCGGGTGCGTCGCCGAGGAGCAGTGGCGGCGGCGCCACCACGGCATCGAGGGCCAGCAGGGCGACCACGGTGGCCAGGAGCAGCCCGAGGCGCGCCAGCGAGCGGCCGGAGATGGTCTCGCTCTTGGCTCCGAAGCAGCCGCACGAGATGGTTCGGCGTCGGTGCAGGTTGAGGCCCACGGCGATCGCGAAGCCAGCCAGGACGAGCAGGGCCAGCGGCACCGCGACCGCAACCAGCACGCCGGTCAGGAGCGCGAAGGCCAGAAAGACCTCGAGGGCGATGACGCCGCGGGCGAGGGCGGGAGCCATGGCGGGTGGGCCGATCCGGTACTCGGCGACGGTGCGGGAGAAGGCGTCGGGCGCCCGCAGCTTTGGCACCACGGCGAGCAGGAACACCAAGCCGAGGCTCAGTTGCAGCGCACTGGCCGTTACCGACAGCAGCTCCCTCGTCGACGCTGACATCCCCACCTACTCCCTGCGGGCCCCGAACGACTCGATCGTTCCTCGCAGATCGAAATCGCCCCAGTTCAGGTTGTTGCTCACCGAGACCAGCAGCCATTTCGTGGACCAGAGCTCGGGGCCGCGGTCCGGCTCGAACGCCAGCCGCCCGAGGACCCGGCGGGCGGCGTCGACATGGGAGGGGACGTTGCTGCCGAAGCGCGGGATCGCGTCCGGCTCGTTCCAGAGCGAGAGGCTGTAGCACACCTTGGAACTCTCGACGAGGAACGCGGCGCGGAGCAGCCCGGGGGTCGCCGTCCGGTGCGCCTCCTCCAGCACCCCGCGGTAGTCGAGGCGGGTGGGCAGGAGGTGCCGGGCGCCGCGGAGGCCAAATCTGGTGATCACGCAGACGATGGGCACGTCCACGGGATGATCACCAGGCTCGCGCAGCCAGGAGGCTGCTCCGGCACCAGGCATCGTTCGCTCCTCTGGGAAGGGTTGGCAATGCCTGGCCTGAGCCTAGCCGATAGGCTAATTACCCGAAATAAGCCTAAGGTCCTAACTAGGGCCTACGTGGAACTGGTGCGCTGGGCCAGAAATCAATCCTCCTTGAGGGACGAAGTACCAGGCCCTGGGAACTAGGCCTTTCGCCCAGGCGCCGCCACGGCTCCGTGGCGGTGCGTCCAGGCGGCTGCCTGCGAGCGGTTCCGGATCCGCAGCTTGGCGAAGATGCTCCGGACGTGGTTCTTGACGGTGGGGACCTGGATCGACAGGGAGCGGCCGATCTCCTTGTTGGACAGGCCGGCCGCCAGGAGGTGGAGCACCTCGGTCTCGCGACGGGTGAGGTGGGTCCCGCCGTCGCCGCGGGCGATGGTCGTGGTCATCGACTTGGCGTGGTGGAACAGGAGCCCGGCCGCGCCGTTGGAGCAGGCGATCTCGCCTCGCTGGACGGCCTCGACGAATGCCGGGAGGTCCTCGAGCGGCGTCTCCTGGGTGAGGCATCCGGCTGCGCCGGCCTCGGCCCAGCCGAGGATCTCGGATTCGGCGGGCGGGACGGCCACGGCGATCACCTTGGTGGTGGGCCAGGCCTGCTGCACGGAGCGGACCAACCGGTAGGCCTGCGTGCGGGGCTGGTCGACGAGCATGACGTCGGGGTGTGACTCGTGGACCGAGACGAGGGCCGCCTCCACGTCGGAGAGCGCCCTGATCAGCGTCAGGCGACCGCTCGCCTGGAGCGCGACCGCGAGGGCGTCGCAGTAGAGGCGGGTGGGGCCCAGGACCAGGACGCGGATCATGAGCTCAGCGGCGCAGGGCGGCGACTGGCTCGATCCTAGAGGCGCGCAGCGCCGGATAGGCCCCGGCCAGCAGGCCGGTGAGCAGGCCGATGAAGGGGGCGGCGGCCACGGTCAGCGGCTCGATCACCGGGGTCCACTGCTTCCCCAGGGCGACCAGGACCACGACGACGACGCCGATCGCCATGCCGAACATCCCACCCAGCGCGCCCAGCACGGCGGACTCGGCGACGAACTGGGTCGCGACGTGCCGCCGCCCTGCGCCGACCGCTCGGCGCACCCCGATCTCCGGGATGCGCTCCATGACGGCCACTAAGGTGGTGTTGGCGATGCCGACCGCCCCGATGGCCAGGCAGATCCCGGCCAGGAGAAGGAACAGGGTGCCCAGATCGCCGGAGACCTGATCGCGGAGGCTGCGGGGATCTGGTGGCGCGATCACCTTGAGCGCTTCCGGGTCGTCGGGGCGGAGCGCCAGCGCGGCCTCCCCCGCGACCTGGGAGGCGGCACCAGGCCGGGTGGCGACCAGCATCTTGGGACGCTCGTCGGCGCTGGGTCTCGCGCCGAGGGCCAGCGCGGCCGCCCGGCGCGGCACGATGATCGACAGCAGGAGGTCGGGCTGGCGCTGCACGTCGTCCAGGACGCCGATCACCGAGAACGGCACGTCGTCGACGAAGATCGCCGGCTGGGTGTCCAGCGTGGTGATGCCCAGGCGCTCGGCCACGGCCGGCCCCAGCACCGCGACGGGCTCGCCGCGGGAGTCGTGGAAGGTGTCGAACGTGCGCCCGCTGGCCAGCGTCGGCTTGACCGCGCTGAACAGACCAGGGGAGGCGGCGACCACCCGGAGCTGCTGGCCGGCGGCATCGGCGCCGACCGGAGCGGCGCGGACCAGGTGGTCCTGCAGTGGCACCGCCCAGTAGACGCCGCCGCCGACGACGCCGTTCAGCCTGGCCACGCGGGCGTCGGCGTCGGCGGGGAACGGGTCTGGCTCGACCCAGGGGTCGCGACCGGTGGCCTCCTCGACCATCACCTCGGTCGCCGCCAGCGCGCTGAACCGGCTGCTGATCTGGTTGGAGGCCGTCGCCGTGAGGCCGAGCACGGCCACGAAGGTCGCGATGCCGATCAGGGTGCCCAGGGTCGTCAGGAGCGAGCGGCCGGGGCGTTGTAGGACACCGGCCAGGACCTCGCCGGCCAGGTCCGGCAAGGCCAGCCGGGACGGCCGCGCGACCGGGGCGCCAGGTGGCGCGCCGAGCGGCCACCGCCACCGCGTCATCGGGCCGCCGCCTCGTCGGCGGTCGCTTCGCTGAGGAAGCCGTCCTCGATGGTCACCGTGCGCTGGGCGCGGGCGGCGACCCACGGATCGTGGGTGATGACGACGACGGTGAGCCCATCGGCGTGGAGCTCGTCGATCAGCGCCAGCAAGCTCTCGGTGGTGGCGCTGTCGAGGTTGCCGGAGGGCTCGTCGCACAGCAGCAGGCTCGGCCGGGTGACCAGGGCGCGGGCGATCGCCACCCGCTGCTGCTCGCCACCCGACATCGTCCCGGGCAGGGCGTGGAGGCGATGGGCGAGGCCCACTCGGTCGAGCGCTTCCCAGACGAGCGCCCGCCGGCCCGGGCGAGGGGTGTGGTTGTAGAGCAGCGCGAGCTGCACGTTCTCCTCGGCGCTGCGGTAGGGGAGGAGATGGAACGACTGGAAGACGAAGCCGATCCGTTGGCCCCGCAGGGCGGTGCGGTCCCGGTCGGCCAGGCTGCCGGTGTCGATGCCGTCCAGCTCGTAGACGCCCTCGGTCGGCCGGTCGAGCAGGCCGGCGACGTTCAGCAGCGTGGACTTCCCGGATCCCGACGGCCCGACCACCACCACGTGCTCTCCGGCCGCGACCTGGAGATCGCAGGGCTTGAGGGCGGGCACCGGCGGCGGGCCCGGATAGGTCAGCGCGACCCCGCCGAACCGGATGACCGGGGTCACGGTCCCGTACCCACTACGACCTGGTCACCAGGCCGCAGGGTGGCTCCGATGGGGGTGACCTGGACGTAGCCGTCCCCGGAGGCGCCCGGCCGCACCTCGACCCGCCGGCGGCTGCCGTCGGCGACGACCACGGTGACGGCGGTCTTGCCGTCGGCCCCGGCCGAGACCGCGGCCACGGGCACGGTCAGCACCTTGGCGCGCGTTGTCGCGGCCACCACGGTGACCCTGATGTCCTGGCCGGCGGTCTTGGGGTCGAGCGGCTCGGTCGCCGCGGCGACCATCTCGTAGGCGTCCCCGACGCCCGCCGGATCGGACGGGGCCGGCTCGCCGGACTCTGAGCCCTCGGGCTGCTCGGGCTGGACGAGGCTGTCCGAGACGCTCTGCACCTTGCCCCGGCTGCTGATCCCGAGCAGCTCGGCGTAGAGCTGCACGCGCTGACCGCGTCGCACCAGGTCCCGCTGCTGCGGCGAGAGCTGGCTCTTGACGACCAGCCGACCGGCCGAGACCGTGACCAGCTTGCCGCTGGCCTTGGTCCCGACGGCCACGTGCACCCCGTCTACCCGGGCCGGGAACCCGCGCAGGAAGACCAGCTCGCCGGCTGACACCATGGGTCCGGTCTGGCGGCGCACCAGGGCCAGCTTCTGGGCGGCCTTGGCGCCGTCCTCTCTGCGGTCGTTGACCGCCTGCGCGGCCTGGGCCACGGCGAGCGGGCCGGAGCCCGCCTCGCCCTGGCCCTTTCTGGTCGCGGCGAGGACCAGCTCGGCGTCGCGAAGCGCCCGCCTGGCCTCGGTCACCGCATCCTGGGCCTGCTCTAGGAGCTCGTCGTCCTCTTCGCTGGCCGGCAGCGGCTCGTAGCCGGCGGCCGCGTAGAAGCTCCGGACCGCCGCCTCGGTCCCCTCTCCGTAGGTGCCCGCCAGGTCGCCGGAGCCGAACCCCTGCGCCCGCAGCGCGGCCTGGAGCTGCCGCACGTCCGCTCCCTCGCTGCCGGGGCGCAGATCCCGGTACACCGGGATCCGGCCGGGAAGGGCGAACACCGGCCGACCCGACACCTCGATCAGGACGTCGCCGGCGCGGACGGGGTCGCCGGGCTTGACCCGCACCGCGGTGACCACCGGCGCCGCGTCCTCCGTGCCGACCTGCGGCGTGACCTCCACGGTCTGCTCGGCGGAGACCAGACCACGCAGCACGACGGTGTCGACTAGGACGCGCCGCTCCACCTTGGCGGTGATCACCGAGGGGGCCGGTGGGGCGGCATCGGCCAGGGCCTGCCCCGGCGACTTGATCAGCCGAGCGGCGCCGAGCCCGGCCAGGGTCACCAGCAGAGCGGCGGCGAGGGTCTCGATCAGCAGCCGCCGCCGCTTGCGGACACTCGGGGGCACCGGTGGGGGCGGTGGCGGAGGGTCGGGCGGCTCGATCTGGTCGCTCACGTCAGTTCCTCCCGCGGAGCCATGTCCACGTCGCCACGTGGTCAGCACTCGCCGGCTACCTGGAGGCCCGTCACCCGCCACGTCCCGCCCCGGCGCTTGAGGGTGAAGATGGCCAGTTGCGACGGTTTGTCGATGAGCTGATCGATCTGCTCGTCCGTAACGGCATCATAAAGGAGCCATTTATCCAAGTCGACGCAGTCGACCACCCGTCGGTCCTCGCCCAGCAGCTCCATCCCCTCCAGCCGGTGGCCGACGGTGCCCTTGGCGACCTGGTTACGCTCCCGAGCCGCGGCCAGGTTGGCGCGCAGGATGTCGAGCTGGGGGCTGGCGGCGTGCTCGGCCAGCGCTGGCGCGTCGGGATCGGAGGTCACGTTGGCCTTGAGCCAGGCGTCCCAGTACGCCAGGTAGGCCTGCCGCACATCGCTGTGGACCGGCCGGAGCGACGGGCCGGCCGACCCGCCGTCCGACGGCGGCGAGGCCGCGCAGCCGGATGGGACCGCCAGGGCGCACAGGACGACGGGGAGCAGGGCCCGGCGCCTCATCCCTGATGACCCTGCAGGGTGTCGTTGGCCCGGCGGATGCGGTACTCGAGCTCCTTGCTCATCTGGTCGAGGCCGAGCCGGTGTTGCTCGATCAGCTGCCGCTGGTAGCCGGCGACCACCGCCAGCCACACCCTCGGCAGATCGGTCTGTTGCTTGCAGGCCACATCCGCCCTGGCCGTGGCTATCTCGACCCGCGTCGGGGCCGGCGTCGACCACTGGTTGCCCTCGGGCTGGGCGAGCTCCAACGGCGACCCGTAGTCGAAGCCGGTCCGCTTCATGCACGCGCTCCAGGCCTCGATCACGGCCCGCACGCGGCCGTCGGCGACCGCTCGCTGGTCCGCCTCGGTGATCAGCTCGCCGTAGAGGTTCACGTCGAACTCGGGGGCACCCGTGCGCAGCTTGCGCTCGGCCTCGCCGCTGCAACCGTCCGGCGGCACCTGCCTCCCGGGCAGGGTCGCGAAGGAGCTGTCGCCGGTCAGCGCGGCCAGCTCGGCGCGTTCCTGCGCCTGTTGCTGGGCGTTGAGCCGAGGCCGCTGGCGCTGCTGGTGGTTGATCTCCGCCACCCGCGGATCGTGGTAGCCGTGCTTGGCCGCCTGCTGCGCGTCCACGATCCCAAAGGGGAACATCGGCGGCCGGCCACCCGTGACCTTCGGGTCGGGAGGTTGCCAGTTGGCGAAGCCGAGCCGCCGCATGCAGTCCTGCTCGAGCAGGCCGGAGGCCCGGTTCAGGACCTCCCACTGCTCGGCGGTGGGCACGAACGCGTCGAGCGGCAAGGTTGTCGCCTCGGCCGAGGACGCCGGCGCGGTGGTGCCGGCCCTGGGCTCGGCAGCCGGCGTGGCCCCATCCTGCTCGGAGGTGGGGCCAGGCGCCGACGCGCACGCCGCCATCAGCAGCGCGCCGGCCAGCGCCAGCAGGAGTCGGGATCTCGGGACCACTCGACAACCTCCCGGAGATGGGCGGTGGGGCCCGAGTCATGGGCCCCACCGCGGACGGGCTGGGCTCAGCAGCCCGGGAGTGAGGCGTCCGGCCTGGTCATATAGTAGTCGGCGCTGTAGCCGGTGACGCCGGTGGTCTTGTTCCGGTGCCGCAGCCACCACGGGTTCCCGCCGACGCTGGTCCCGCTGGTGATGCAGTAGATCGTCGCGCCCTGCCCTCGGTATCCGAGGCCCACGACGGTCCTGCTGGTGCTGGGCCCGGTCCGGATGCGGATCCCGCTGCCGCCGTAGTCGCCGTTGACAGAGGCGTACGCGGGAATCGCTCCGGCCATAAGGCCGAGCACCAGCAGTGCCGTGGCCAACGGCCTGGCCAACCTCTTCATCCCTCCTCCTTTTCTCGCTGGCGCCGTCCGCGCCTGCCGTTCGATGTGAGGAGATCTCCGCGGTGACGGTATGGCCGTGACGGGGGTTTGCCCCTGGGGAGATCCCCAGGGGCAAACCCCAGAGTTCGGCCGGGCACCCGAGGAATACGGCGGTTCGGGCTGGACCCGCTCGCGGCCATTCCCTATAAACGAGCAGGTTGTTCCGTTGCAGCAAACTGGGGGCATTCAGCAGGGGCCGCACGCCATGGATGGGATCTTCGTCGGACGGCAACCCGAGCTCGCGTTCCTGCATGCACGGCTGGATGAGGCCAGAGACGGCGCCCCGCGGGCGGTACTGCTGGAAGGTGCCCCCGGCGTCGGCAAGACGGCGCTGCTCAGCGAGTTCCTCGTCCACGCCGACTGCCACCGGGTGGTCGCGGCCAGCGGAGAGGAGCTGGAGCGGAACCTGGCCTACGGCGTCGTCGAGCAGCTCGTCGCCGAGTCGGGCGAGCCACCGCCGGAGCGGCTGACGGTGCTCGGCTCGGACAAGGTCACGGGCGCCGACCCGATGCGGATCGGCGGAGGGGTTGTCCACCTGCTCGACCGGCTGCAGGCCGCCGGTCCGGTCATCGTGGTCGTCGAGGACGCTCATTGGGCGGATCCGCCATCGCTGCAGGCGCTGGCGTTCGCGCTGCGCCGGCTGCGCGCCGACCGGGTGCTGGCCGTGCTGTCGGTCCGCGACGACGCCGGCGAGTGCCTTCCCGCCAGCCTGTGCCGGCTGGTGGCCGGCCAGACCGGCGCGAGGCTGCGCCTTGGCGGACTCGACCCGGAGGAGCTGCGGGCGCTCAGCGCGTCCCTGGGCGGCGCGCTGTCGCCGCGGGCCGCCGCGCGGCTGCACGATCACACCGGCGGCAACGCCCTCCACGCCCGGGCGCTGCTGGACGCGCTGCCCATCGGCGTCTTCCATGACCACTCCAGGCCGCTGCCGGTGCCGCGGTCGTTCCGCATGCTCGTCGTCGCCAAGCTCGCCGCCTGCCCACCCGAGGCCGAGCGGCTGGTGGTGGCCGCGGCGGTGCTGGGCATCCGCTGCCCGCTCGCGATCGCCAGCCGTCTAGGCGAGGTCGACGATCCGCTGGGGGCGCTGGAGCGGGCCATCGCCGCCCGGCTCCTCGAGGAGCGACCCACCACCGCCGACCTGCTGGTCGAGTTCCCCCACCCGCTCGTCCGGGCCGCCATTTACCACGACCTCGGCCCCGCCAGGCGCGCGGCTCTGCACGCGCGCGCCGCCCAGCTGGTCGAGGGCGAGGCGAACACCATCCGGCATCGGGTCGCCGCGGCCAGCGGCCCGGACCACGAGCTGGCCGCCGAGCTGGCCGCCCTGGCCGGTCGGCAGGCCAGGATGGGCGGGTCGATCGCCGCCGCCGACAGCCTGCTGGCGGCGGCCCGGCTGCGCGAGACCCGCGTCCAGAGGGAGCGGTTGGTGCTCGAAGCGGTCGAGCAGCTGCTGCTGGGCGGCAACCCCAGCGAGGCGGCCGCCTTCACCGACGACCTGCTGTCGTTCGCCGATGGGGCCCGCCGGGACTACGTCCTGGCCCGGCTGGCGATGACCGGGGGCCGCCACGCCGAGGCCGAGCGCCTCCTGACGCGCGCCTGGCTGGGCAACGACCCGGCCGTCGATCCCGACCTGGCTCCGGCGATCGCTGAACAGCTGGCCCTCCACGGCCTGGCCCACGCCAACGCCGCGCAGGCCGTGACCTGGGCGCGGCGCGCCTTGGCGGCCGGCCGGCCGGCGGCTGCGGCGCCGTCGAACCTGCTCGACATCCTGGCCACCGGGCTGGTGCTGGGTGGTCACGCGCCAGAGGCGCTCGCCGCGACCGCCTCGCTGCCCGACCGCGCCGTGGCGGACGCGCCAGAGTGTCCTGACGGGTTGGTCGGGCGCGGCATCGCCCGCCTCTGCAGCGACGACCTGGCGGGCGCCCTCCAGGACCTGTCGCTGGCGCAGGCGACCTATCGGCGCCACCGCATGCCGCTGCCCTGGGGGATCATCGGCCTGGCCTTCCTGGCCGAGACCGAGTACCGGCTCGGTGCCTGGGACGACGCCACCATCCACGCCGAGCTCGCCGTCGCCATCGCCCGGGACACCGATCAGGAGTGCCTGGCGCCGCTGGTCCATGCGGTCGCCGCCTTTCCGCTGGCCGCGCGCGGGATCCGCGAGCGCGCCGTGGCCCATGCCGCGGCCGCCTCGGCGCACCTGCGGGTCGTGGGCGCCGAGAGCAGCACGGCGTGGGTCGCCACCGCCGCGGCGCTCCTCGCCCTCGCCGCCGACGACGAGCATGTGGTGGCGGCCGCGCTGGACCCGGTCGGGCGCCTGACCGACTGGGCGGCCGTGGAGGAGCCCGGTTGCCAGCCCTGGCGGGCGCTCTGCGCCGAGGCGCTGGTAGGGCTTGGTCGATGTGACCAGGCCGAGGCCCTGCTGGCGCCCTTGGAGGCGGTCGCCGCGGCCCAGGGCCGGAGGTCGTCGCTGCTGGCGGCGGGTCGGGCTCGCGGGACGCTGGAGGCGGCTCGAGGGCATCCAGGGCGGGCCGAGGCGGCCTTCCAGGCAGGCCTGGAATGCGCCAGTCCCCTCCTCATGCCGTTCGAGCGGGCGCTGCTCGAGGCCGCCTACGGGCGCTTCCTGCGCCGGATCGGACGGCGCGCCGACGCCGTGTCCGCCCTCGAGGCCGCCCAGGCGCGGTTCGCGCATCTCGACGCGCGTCCGTTCCTGGACCGCTGCCGCCGGGACCTGGACGCCTGCGGCCGTGCGCCCGAGCGGCGGCAGGCTGGGCCGAGAGCGACCCTGACCCGTCAGGAGCTCGCCGTCGCCCGGCTGGTCGCCGCCGGCGGGACCAACCGGGAGGCGGCGGCCAAGCTGGTCGTGAGCGTCAAGACGATCGAGTACCACCTGGGCAACGTCTACGCCAAGCTCGGGGTCACGTCCCGCACGCAGCTGGCCCTCCGCTTTGGGCAAGCGGTAGCGACACCCTCACCACGTCCCCGTTCCTAGGAGAACCCCTAGGGCGGGGGGCCAGAGACCTGCCGTACCGTGATGGCGGGCGTGGGAGGAGGCTGCGTGCGTGTCGTCGTGGAACTGCACCGCACCGAGGACGACGGCGTCTACGGCGTGGTCATCGCCGCTCCGGAGGAAACCGGCCTGCCACAGCCGTTCTCAGGATGGCTCGAGCTGCTGCGGCTGCTCGAGGCGCTCGCTTCCCCGACGGTCTAGTGGGGGCGGGATGGGCGCCTGGCGCGCTTCCCAGTCGACCCACGTGGTGCCGATGGCGGCGAGGTAGGCGTCGACGGCGGTGCCGATGGTGGGAACAAATGGTCGGGACCACGGCCTCCAGTACTTGGTGGAGGGAGTCGACATCGGTGATCGGCTCGGCCGTGACCACACCCAGCCGACGGGATTGGGTGGGCGCCGGCGGCGGAAGTAGCCGGCGTTGGCGAAGAACAGGGGGGCGTCGAAGCGGTACAGGAGCGGGCTGGGGATGGGGCGCTGGGGTGGCGGTCGATGTCCTGGTAGCCCTTTAAGGGCGTCCTCGCGACCCAGGACGGCGTCGCAGGGCCGCCAGGCGCGGCGGACGAAGTCGGCCAGCTACAGCAGGATGGCCACGAAGATGCCGAGCAGCACAATCGCCTTCGGCGGGAGCCCTTCCGGCGAACGTAATTGTCCGTTGTCGCCGGCATGGGAGACCAGCAGCTCGGCCGGCCACCAGCCGCGCAACGGGTCGGCCGCGCTGGAGGGATATCATCGGCGAATGTAGGATGCTGGGCACCGCCTGGCAACGCCCACGAGAGATGAACGCATACCAATGCGCCGATTGAACGCATAACTGTAGCGGCTACGGTCGGACACGACCTGGGGAAAGGGCGGTCCGCACAGCGGTTACCGGCGCTTAGCTGATAAGGATGCGCTCTCGTCGGCTCCGGACTTGGACGCCTGCCGTAGGACACCTTCCGGGGCGCCGCGCCGATCCTTGGGCATGTAGGCAGACGGCTGGGCACGTTGCCGCTGGGCCTATAGCCGGTCGGCCGGGGACAAGCGGGCATGGCTGGCCCTGGCACGCTCCACAGCCGTGGCCTTGGTATAGCGGTCGATCATCGTTCGCGACTTCCAGCCAGCCACCAGCATCA
>DATLQA010000118.1:0-6070 GCA_035535495.1 Actinomycetota bacterium
CATCCGACTCAGGTCATGGCCTTGCTCCCCAACATCGAGGCCGCGCTCGCACCGTGCGAGCCGCGGCCCCACTGGGGAAAGCTGTTCGTGTTCACCGCCGAGGACCTCGCTCGACGCTTCCCTCGGATGCCGGATTTCGTCGACCTGACACGGACCTACGACCCCACGGGCACCTTCTCGAACCCCTTCCTCGAGCGGGCCGCCATCCGCCCAAGATCCTCCTAGAGGGCCGCTCGGTTCCCAGGGTCGGTGTCCGCCACCTAGGTCAGCCGCACGCCGCCATCGCCACCCGGGTCGGGGTCGCCCGCGCCGTTGGTGATGCGGTTGGCGTGGCGGCCGATGGCGGCCGGGGAGAACGGCGCCTGGCACAGCGGTTCCCGGGGTTTACTGACACGGAAGAGGTCACTTGGGCTGGCGCTCCAGCAAGAAGGCGGGGGAAGGCTCCTCACATGGCGCTCAAGGCGCAAGGCAAGTCACAGCGCGAAGCTAGACACGAGGCGACCTTCCCCCTCCCTAGGGAATCAACCGCGGCGGCGACCGCCAAGCCAACAACGCCCTGTGGGTCATCACCCTGACCCGGTTGCGCATCGACCCCGCCACCCGCGCCTACGCACCACGGCGCACCACCCAAGGCAAGACCACCAAGAGATCATGCGGCTGCTCAAGCGCTACCTCGCCCGCGAGATCGACCCCCCACCTCACCAACCCGCGGCCCACCGCTCCTACCGCTTGCCCAAAAATGGGAGGCATCAGGCGTTCAGAACTCGTGTCCGAAATCAACGTCGCACAACCAGCCCTGTCACAGGGTTCCGCGATCCGCAAGATCGAGCCCGCTAGCGAGGTCGGTGCCCTCCAGCACCGCCGGCACCAGGGTCATCCGCGCCAGTTGGACCCAGGCGGCTGGCGCAGTAGCACCGATGGAACCGGCTCACGCCGCTCCTCCTGCGCCGCAGGGTGTCATACCAGACCGAGCATTCGGTAGCGGCGACGGCGTTGGCCATAGCGGACTGCGGACTCGGACAGGAGCAGCGCGCCCAGCTCGGATTCGAGCACGGTGCCCACTCGTCGCAGGAACGCCTCACCCTCATCGGCGGCATCGGGAAGCTCAGGGATGATCCGGTCGACGATTCGGTGCGACCGAAGGGCCACCACGCTGACTCCCTGCCGTTCGGCGACCTCCAGCGCCCGCTCAGTCGTGCGGTAGAGGACGGCGGATGCCCCCTCCGGTGGAAGCGGCGACAGCCAGGCGTGCTGAGCCGCGACCACGCGGTCGGTCGGCAGGAACGCGAGCGCGCCGCCACCCGCCCCCTCGCCGAGCAGCAGGCACAGGGTCGGGGCCGGCAGGGTCACAAGGTCGACCAGGCACCTGGCGATCTCGCCGGCCAGCCCGCCTTCCTCTGCCTCCTTGGACAAGGCTGCCCCGGCGGTGTCGATGACCGTCACCAGTGGCAGGTCCAACTCGGTGGCGATGCGGATGCCTCGCCGGGCCGCGCGCAATCCCGCCGGTCCCAGCGGCTGCTGGCGCCGCTGGCGGTGCCGGTCCTGCCCGAGGAGGACGCAGGGGGCGGCGCCGAACCGGGCAAGGGCCAGCAGCACCCCCGGGTCCATCTCCCCAGCGGCCGTCCCGCTCAAGGGCGTCACGTCCCGTGCGGCCACCTTGAGCAGGGCTCGCACACCCGGTCGGTCGGGGCGGCGTGAGCGCCGGATCGACTCGGCCACCGGGATCGCCTCGACGTGGTCGCCGGCCAGTGACTCGGCGACCTGCGGGCGCTCGCGGGGCCCGCCCAGCACCTCCAGGACCCGGGCGGCCACCTCGGCGATCTCCTCCGGCGCCACCACCGCGTCGACCAGGCCCTTGGCGTAGAGGTTTTCGGCCACCTGCACGCCCGGTGGGAACGGCTGGCCGTGCAGGGCCTCATAGACCCGCGGCCCCAGGAAGCCGATCAGGGCCCCCGGCTCGGCGGCGGTCACATGCCCGAGGGACCCCCAGGAGGCCAGCACCCCCCCGGTGGTCGGATGTCGAAGGTAGACGAGGTAGGGCAGCCCTGCCGACCGGTGGTCGGCGATCGCCGCCGCCACCTTGACCATCTGCAGGAACGCGACCGTGCCCTCCTGCAGGCGGGTCCCGCCCGAGGCCGGCGCCGCGACGAGCGGCAGGCGCTCCCTGGTGGCTCGCTCGACCGCGCGGACCAGCCGCTCGCCGGCGGCGACGCCGATCGAGCCGGCGAGAAACCCGAACTCCGACACGACCACCGCCACCCGGCGGCCGCGCAGGCGGCCGGCGCCGGTGAGGACGGCCTCGTCCAACCCCGTCCGCTCCCGCGCCCTGGCCAGGCTGGCCACATAGCCGGGGTCGATCCCGGGCGGGTCCGCCACCGGCTCGTCCCAGCTCCGCCACGACCCGGGATCGACGACCGCGTCGATCAGCTCGGCGGCGCTGCGGCGCGCCGGCCGGCTCGCCCCACCGGACGGTGCTGCTCCTGTCATCGGTCCCTCGACTGGTCTAGCCTTTCGTCCGGCACCCATGATCGGCGTCGTGACCGACGGGCGCGAGGTCCGCGACCGACGGGAGGCATCCCGATGAGCGTTTCGACCACCCCGACGGCAGGCAACCTGCTCCCTCCGCTGACCGACCCGAGCGACCGGGAGGCGATCCGCTTTGGAGACCGAGTCCTGACCTACCGGGAGCTGACCGGCCTGGCGATCCACCTTGCCGGTCTGCTCGAGTCCAACCCCCGCGTCGCCGTGTGGGCGGTGCCTGCCCCGGAGACCTGCGCGGCGGTGGTCGGGGCGCTGGTCGCCGGCGTCCCGGTGGTGCCGATCAACCCTAAGGCCGGCGAGCGCGAGCTGACCCACATCGTCGCTGACAGCTCACCGGCGTTGCTCTTGACCGCCCAGGGCATCGAGCTTCCCTCACAGCTCGCCGGCGTGCCCCGGGTCGACATCGATCTGTCGGCCCGAGGCGGTACGTTGCCCGCCGAGCCCTCGCCCGAGTCACCGGCGGTGATCGTCTACACCTCGGGGACGACCGGGCCGCCCAAGGGTGTCGTGCTCCCCCGGCGGGCGATCTCCTCCAACCTCGACGCCTTGGCCGCCGCCTGGGAATGGACCGGCGACGACGTCCTCGCCCATGCGCTGCCGCTGTTCCATGTCCACGGCCTGATCCTCGGCGTGCTCGGGCCGCTCCGCCTCGGCGGGGCCGTCCACCACCTGGAGCGCTTCTCGTCCGAGGCGATGGCGGCCGAGCTGGCCGGGCCGGCGACGATGATGTTCGGCGTCCCCACCATGTACCACCGCTTGGCCGCCGATGCCGAACGCGACCCTCGGATCGCCAGCGGGACCTCGCGGGCGCGACTGCTTGTCTCCGGATCGGCGGCGCTGCCGGCGACCGACCACGAGCGGATCGCGGCCGCCACCGGCCAGCGGGTCGTCGAGCGCTACGGCATGACCGAGACGCTGATGAACTGTGCTGTGCGCGCCGCCGGCGACCGCCGTCCCGGCGCCGTTGGACCGCCGCTGGACGGCGTGGAGGTGCAGCTCATCGACGAGGACGGGACGACCATCGGAGTCAGCGACGACCAGACCGTCGGTGAGATCCGGGTCCGCGGGCCCAACCTGTTCCTCGAGTACCTCAACCGCCCCGACGCCACCGCCGAGGCGGTCCGCGACGGCTGGTTCCACACCGGTGATGTGGCCGTGCGCGCCCCCGACGGCTACATCCGGATCGTCGGGCGCCGCTCGGTTGACCTGATCAAGAGCGGCGGCTACAAGATCGGCGCCGGCGAGATCGAGAATGCCCTGCTTGAGCACCCGGGGGTCGTCGAGGCGGCGGTGACCGGCGAGCCCGATCCCGACCTGGGCGAGCGCATCGTCGCCTGGATCGTCCCGGCCGAGCGGCGGCCGCCCGAGCAGGAGCTGGTCGACCACGTGGCCCGGCTGCTCGCCCCGCACAAGCGCCCGCGGGCGGTCCGCTACCTGGACCAACTGCCCCGCAACGACATGGGCAAGGTCATCAAGCGTGACCTCCAGCGCTGACCCAGGCAGAGCCCGGCCGTGCGACACCCAAGACGACGAACACGAACCAGAGCACGACCGGGGCAACGCGGTGACCAAGGCGCCATAGCCACGTGCCGCGCCTGGCCACGCAACTACCAGCGTAAAGAGTGGCGCGGGCCGCCCTACCCAGGTCACGGCGATGCCGCACGCGCGAGCGGCCCAGGCGCCGGCTACAGGGTAGTCCGCCCTCGGCCCGTAGCGTCGATCCAAGGGCTTGGAGCTGAGGGGATTTGAACAGCTATCGCGATACGGACCCGCAATCCGTACCGCTCGCTCTGTCTCGGTGCTGTCCTTGTTGCCATGGCCCGACGGCACCTATTGTTCGGCGGCATTCATTTGGCAAAGGTGAACCTGGTCGCATCCTTGGGGAACGACGACCACGCGAGCACCCGCCGCGGGTGCAGAGCCCCCGGCTCGGAGTAGGAGCTTGCCTCAAACTTGATGCCGTACTCGGCGTACTTGTTGTTCGCGAGATCGGCGAGCCGCTGGGCCAGTTCCGCCGAAGGTTTCGACACGCGAACCTCTCCCTGCACCACCACGACCTTCCACGGGTCCGGCAGGTGCATGGTGACGTGCGGATTCGTCCGCACCAGCTGCACGTGGACGGTTTCGGGGCTGCCTCCGTAGTACCAGACGTCGTCGACCCACAAGCCGTCGACCGGTACCACGTGCGGGCTCCCGTCCGCGCGGTTCGTGGCAAGCCAGTACTGCTTGGCGTGCTCAAGCTGAGCACGCACACCCTCCCAGGCCAGTGTCTCGGTCGTCTGCCCGTAGCCCTGAGGCAACACCAGCTTCTGCGCGATCGGCATGCAGCTCTCCTCGTCGTCGTCCCATCGGCAGTACAACACCTACCGCCGACAGCCCCGCACTGACGGCCATCACAACGGGTGGCCACCACCTGGCTGAGTCAGCCGACCGGGCGATCAATGACCGGGCTGCTCGGACAGTTCCACCCTCACCGCCACCGGCGCCACCGCCGGCACCCGGCGCACCCTCACCGCCGCCACCGGCGGGGCGCTCGCCCTGCTCGGCGTCCTGCTCGGCGCCGCCGGCGCCTACCTGGCCCGGCAGCCACTGGAATGACGCGCCGGCGGCGGCCGGCGGCTAGGTCGCGGCCGCGGCCGGCGGCAGGACCGGCACGTCGGCCAGCAGCCGCAGCAGCACCACCGCAGCCACGCTCTCGGCGGCCAGGAGCCCGACCAGGACGACCAGCTGGAAGCGGGCCGCGGCTAGGGGGCTGGCCCCGCCGAACAGGGCCCCCACGAACGCTCCCGGCAGGGTGACCAGCCCGGTCGTGCGGGTCTGGTCCAGGGCCGGGACCAGGGCCTCGGCGACCGCGACCCCGACCAGGTCGGCGGTGGCCTGGCGCATCGTCGCCCCCAGGGCCAGCTTGCCCTCGACCTCGGCCCGGCGGCCGACCAGCTCGGCCAGGAACCGGCGGCCGGCCAGGGTCGAGGCGGTCATCGCGCCGCCGACGGTGATGCCGCCCACGGCGACCAGGTTGCGGACGCCGAATGGCAGCGCCCCGGTGGCGAACACCACTGTCCAGGTCACCGCCGCGCCGCTGCTGACCGCCGCGGCGGCCGCGGCCGGGCGGCGCCAGCGGCCCAGGGTGGGCAGCCCGGCCAGCCGAGGGGCGACGGTCCCGGTCGCCGCCACCACCATCACCGCCAGCACGGGGAGCACGGCGACCGGGGCGCGGAACACCGCCCCGAGCAGCAGCCCGACGGCCAGCAGCTGGACCGCGCCCCGGCCGGCCGACCACAGCACCGCCCTCGCCTGGTGGACGCCGTCGACCAACGGCACGACGCAGGCCACGGCCGCGAGCAGCAGCAGGCCGAGCAGGGTCCGGGCGAGCTGGTCCATCTGCTCACCGTATCGCCGTCACCGGGACCGGCGGGAACCCGCCGCTCGTCTCTCCCTGCGAACGGCGCTGCGAGCTCAACGCGGGATGGGACGGCCCGTCGGCTCACGACCGCGCGATGCCGTACGTCCGCAGGATCGCCCGAACCTG
>DATLQA010000119.1:0-7459 GCA_035535495.1 Actinomycetota bacterium
GCGACCACGAGGGTCGCGAGGAGGCAGCCGACGAACCACCGTCGACGCATGGGGCCACTCCTTCGTTGGGGGACGTGGTGGCCTAGTAAGTATTGCCGAGGCACGAAAGTCAATAGTCCGTACATATCGGAATAACCGGGCTACCGGGGAGACCGCTTGGTCAGGTTTAGGCATGAAGTCAAGACTTGCGCAGTACCCCCTGCGCCGAACATGCTTCGGCGGGCCAAACCGCCTCAAAAGGGGGATGTCGTGCGACCGTTGCTTCGCCCAAGGTCGGGTCGAACTGTCGCGCTCACGGGGGTCGTCGCCCTGACGCTCGCCGTGGTGCCGTCGGCCGCGCTGGCCGTGCGGACGTCGTCGAGCGTCAAGGCCAAGCCGCGCGGGGAGTCCAACGCGGCGCGGGAGAAGACCCGCTTCTTCGATTCACGCCAGACGGCCGGCGCCCTGAAGGTGCTCGACGCGCGCGCGGCCAGGCTGGCGGCGCGGCCGTCGGCCGGCGTCGCCGCGCTGCGCACCAGCCTGGGCGCCGAGGGCATCGTCTCGATCGACCCGCTCACCACCACCCCGAGGATGGTCGGCCGCACCGACGGCTTCCTGACCGGCCCCAGCAAGGCGCGGCCAGCCGACATCGCCCTCGGCTACGTGGCGAGGCACCCGGACGTGTTCCGCGTGGGCGCGAGCGCCAGGGCCGCGATGCGCCTGGCCCGCGACTACGTCTCGATCGACGGCACCCACCACCTCAGCTGGGTGCAGTACGCCGGCGGCGTCCCCGTCTTCGGCAACGGCCTGCAGGCCAACATCACCGCCGACGGCCGGCTCGTCAACGTGGTCGGCTCGCCGCTCACCGCCCTCGGGGCGGTATCGACCCGGCCCGCGCTCGCACCGGGTGCGGCGCGTGACCGTGCCGTGCGCGACGTCGGCGGCTCCGTCCTCCGCCTTGGCGTCAGGACCGGCAGCGGCGCCACCCGCCCGGCGACCTTCACCAACGGCGACCGCGCCAGCCTGGTGCTGTTCCAGACCCTCGGCGGCACCCGGCTGGCCTGGCGCACCATCGCCACCCCTGCCAGGGGGCAGATGTACCTCCACGTGATCGACGCCACCAGCGGCGCCGTGCTGTACCGGCGCAACCTGGTCGACTACCTGCGTGGCAACGCCTGGGACAACTACCCGGGCGCCCCCAGAGGCGGCGTGCAGCGCAGCCGCGACTTCTCCGGCCGCGGCTGGCTGGCGCGCAACGCCACCACGCTGTCGGGCAACAACACCCACGTCTACTCCGACGTCAACGACGACAACACCGCCAACGCCACCGAAGAGGTCCCGCCCAACGGCAACCAGGGCTGGAACTACCCGTTCGTCGACTTCAACGACCAGATCGCCGACCCCAACCTGTGCTCGGACGCGTTCCCGTGCGGCTGGAACCCGGCCCAGGCGAACTCGTGGCAGGTGAACCGCAAGCAGAGCGGCACCCAGCTCTTCTACTTCGTCAACAAGTTCCACGACCACCTCGCCGCCAGGCCGATCGGCTTCACCGAAGCGGCCGGCAACTTCCAGCAGGTCAACCGCAGTGGTCAGGGGAAGGGCGGCGACCCGGTCCAGGGCGAGAACATGGACGGCGCCAACACCGCCAACGGTCTGCCTGACTCCAACCACATCGACAACGCCAACATGGCCACCCCGCCCGACGGCGTGCCGCCGCGGATGCAGATGTACCTGTTCCACGACCCGGCCGACAACGAGAACGACCCGTTCCTGGAGTCGGACGGCTCGGACGAGTCCGACATCGTCTACCACGAGTACACCCACGGCCTGTCCAACCGCCTGGTGGTCGACGCCAACGGCAACTCGACGCTCGGCAACATCCAGGCCGGCTCGATGGGCGAGGCGTGGAGCGACTGGTACGCCCTCGACTTCCTGGTCGGTGAGGGCTTCGAGCGCGACACCGCCGCCCCTGGCGAGCTGATCGTCGGCAAGTACGTGGAGGCGGGCGGCCAGAACCTGATCCGCACCCAGCCGCTCGACTGCCCGGTCGGTGCCGCCGCGACCGCCTGCCCCGGCACGCCGGGCGCCGGCACCGGCGGCTACACCTACGGCGACTTCGGCAAGATCATCGGCCAGCCCGAGGTCCACGCCGACGGCGAGATCTGGGGCGAGACGCTCTGGGACCTGCGCAGGGCGATCGGCCAGCGGCTCTCCGAGTCGCTGGTGACCAGGGCGATGGAGCTGTCCCCGGCCAACCCGTCCTTCCTCGACATGCGCAACTCGATCCTGCAGGCCGACAAGGTCACCAACAAGGGCAGGGCCCGCAACAAGATCTGGCAGGTGTTCGCGCACCGCGGCATGGGCTTCTTCGCGGCGGCGGCGGACGGCGACGACACCACCCCGGTCGAGGACTTCAGCCTCCCGCCGGCGAAGAACTCGCCCAAGGGCACCCTGACCGGCACGGTCACCGACGTCGACACCGGCAGGCCGATCGCCGGCGCGCTGGTCGCCTTCGGCGGGCACGCCTCTGGGTTCCCCGGTGACCTCGCCGCCCTGACCGATGCGGCCGGCCACTACTCCATCAAGAACATCTTCTTCGGCACCTACCAGAAAGTCGGCGGCTCCGCTCCCGGCTACGACCGGGTCCTGGTGACGATCACCGTCGACGCCGCGGCCGAGACCCACGACTTCGCACTGCGGCGGGACTGGGCGGCGCTCAGCGGCGGCGGCACCGTGGCCGCGTTCAACGGCCCCGACTTCAGCGACTTCGGCTGCGGGCCCGACCGGGCCATCGACCAGTCGCTCGGCAACGGCTGGGGCAGCACCACCGACTCCAACACGGGCGAGGTCGCGGTGCCGAAGTTCGTCACCGTCGAGCTCCCGGTCGCGGTGAACATCTCGCAGTTCGCCATCGACCCGGGCAACACCTGCGGCGACGGCGGCAGCGCCTCGACCAAGGACTTCCGCGTCGAGACCTCGCAGGACGGCACCACCTTCGTGGTGGCGGCCAGCGGCAGCTTCGGCGCCGCCGACCGGCACCGCCTCAACCCGGTCACGCCGGGCGCCGGCACCGGCAACGGGGTCAAGTTCGTCCGCTTCACCATGATCAACCCGCAGCTCCCCGTGCCGAACCCGTGCCCGGGGCCGTTCTCCGGCTGCCAGTTCCTCGACATGTCCGAGTTGGAGGTCTACGGCCTGGCGAGCTGACCTCCAGAAGTCGCCGGCCGAGGGCCCCGGGACGTCCCGGGGCCCTCGGCATGCCAATGGCCTGATCCGGAGCAGCGGAGCCGTGTAGGCTCCCCGCCCATGAGCTCCGCCTCCGCCGCCGTGCTCGCCGGGCTGCTCGGCCTGGTCTTCGGGTCGTTCGCGACGGTGGTGATCTACCGCGTGCCGCGACGGCAGTCGCTGCTGCGGCCGGGCTCGCACTGCCCCTCCTGCGAGGCGCCGGTCGCCTGGCGGGACAACCTGCCGCTGCTCGGCTGGCTCCTGCTGGCCGGCCGCTGCCGCCGGTGCCGGGCGCCGATCCCGCTGCGCTACCCGGTGGTCGAGCTGTCCATGGGCCTGCTCTGGGCGGTGGTGACCTGGCGGCTCGTGGAGGACGGGCTGGGCGTGGCGGTCCCCGCCTACCTGGCGCTCACCTTCGTCTGCGTGGCTCTCACCGTGATCGACCTCGACTGGCGGCTGCTGCCGGACCGGATCACCTTTCCCGCCTTCGCAGTCGTCGGGCTGCTGCTGCTCGGCGCCAGCCTCGCGCTCGGCGAGCCCGGCCGCATGATCCGTGCGCTGCTCGCGGCCGTGGTGGCGCTGCTCTTCTTCTACCTGCTGTACCGCATCTACCCCGCTGGTATGGGCTTCGGCGACGTCAAATTCGCCCCCACGCTGGGCATGGCACTCGGCTGGCTGTCCTGGTCGGTGCTGGCGGTCGGGTTTTTCCTGGCTTTCCTGCTCGGCGGGGTGGTCGGGATTCTCGCCATGGTGGTGCTGCGGATGGGGCGGAAGGCGGCGATTCCTTTTGGTCCCTGGCTGGCCGCCGGTGCCCTGCTCGGCGTCCTCATCGGCACGCCGATCGCCAGCTGGTATTTGAGCGGCGCCACCGGCGCCTGACCCGGGCCGCGGCGGGCCCAGACCCACTTCGACAACCTCCGCCCTCAAGGCCGGTGGTGGTAGCGACGATGAATGTCAGGGTTTGGCGGTCGCGCAGCTACGCGACCCGGGGCCACCCAAGGCGCCAGGGCCGCCGCCGGCGGGCCGCCGATCATCGACCGGACGTGGTTGGGAGGCCAGGTGGCTCGGAGCGTCGTTGGTCTTGACATCGGTACCACCGCGGTTCGCGGAGCCGAGTTGGCGGTGCGCCGCGGCCAGGTGGTGCTGGACCGGTTCGGGCAGGTCGCCCTGCCGCCGGGTGCGGTGGTCGAAGGCGAGATCGCCGACCCGGACGCGGTCGCTGGCAGCCTCAAGGTGCTGTGGCGGCGGGCTCGCTTCGGCTCCCGCCAGGTGGTCATGGGGGTCGCCAACCAGCGGGTGGTGGTCCGCCTCGTCGACCTGCCGTGGATGGAGCAGGAGGAGCTTCGCCGCTCGCTCCGCTACCAGGTGCAGGAGTACATCCCCATCCCGGTGGACGACGCCGAGCTCGACTTCGACGTCCTCGACGAGCACGAAGGCGGCGGCGGGCAGCGGCTCATGCGGGTGCTGCTGGTCGCGGCGCAGAAGGAGATGGTCGACGGCCACGTGCGGGCCGGCATGCGCGCCGGCCTCGAGCCGGTCGGCATCGACCTGACCCCGTTCGCGCTGATCCGCTCGCTCGCCCCCGAGGGCATGCCGCTCGCCGAGGCCGGCGAGGCCCTGATCGACGTGGGCGCCAAGGTCACCAACATCGTCGTGCACGCCGGCGGCGTGCCCCGCTTCGTGCGCATCCTGCTGATGGGTGGCCAGGACGTGACCGAGGCGCTGGTCGGGGCGCTCTCGCTCGACCAGGACACCGCCGAGCGGGCCAAGCTCGACGCCGCCGCGGGCGCCGCGCCCGACCTCGAGGTGAACCGGATCCTCGAGCAGCGGATCGGGGCGTTCGCCGAAGAGGTGCGCGGCTCGCTGGACTTCTACCGCGCGCAGTCCGACGCGGTGCCGGTCAGCCGGGTGGTCCTGAGCGGCGGCGGGTCGCGGCTCACACCGCTCGCCGAGCAGCTCGCCGACGCCCTGCACCTGCCGGTCGAGGCGGGCCAGGCGCTCCAGACGCTGCGGATCGGCCGCGTCGGGCTCGACAGCGATTCGCTCGCCGACCTGGAGCCGGTTGCGGCCGTCCCGGTCGGCCTGGCCCTCGGAGAGGTGGCGTAGGTGAGCCAGGATCTCCAGCTCGCCCGCCGCGTCGGCGCGGCGCCCAAGGTCAACCTGCTGCCGTCGTGGGTGACGGAGCGCCGCCTGGTCCGGCGCCAGCGCCTCGGCGTCGCGGCCGGGTTCGCCTTCGTCCTGCTGGTGCTCGTGCTGGTCTGGCTGGCCGAGTCCGCCCGCGCCGACCGGGCCGAGCAGGCCGCCGCCAACCAGCGCGCCGTCAGCGACCAGCTCGCCGCCGAGCGGGCGCAGCTGCAGCCCTGGGCGGACCTGCAGGCCGAGGTCGCCACGGCCGAGAAGCTGCGGGCCGACGTCTACGCCCGCGAGGTGCGCTTCTCCGGTGTCCTGCAGGACATCTCCACGCTGATGCCGGACAACGCCTGGCTGACCACGATGAGCGCCACGCTCGCCGAGGCCAAGCCGGGCCAGACCGGCGGCACCCAGAACAACGGCGGCCAGACGGTGCTCGTGCCCGGCGCGCCCGGGTTCGGCTCGCCGGTCGGCTCGATCACCTTCTCCGGCATGGCCCTCGGCCACGTGGACGTCGGCCGGATGGTCCGGGTGCTCGACGGCGCCGTGAAGCGGAACGGAGGGTCGGTGTACCTGAACCCGTACTACAGCAGCTCACAGGAGCAGAGCCAGAGCGGCCAGCGCACGGTGACGTTCTCCGCCACCGTCGACCTTGGGCCGGCAGCCTTCTCGGGGCGCTTCCAGCGCCCCGGCCAGACGGGAGGTCGCTAGGTGGGACGCCGCCGCGAGCTGATCGTGCTGCTGCTGATCGGAGTCCTGGTCACGGTCGGGCTGTGGGCCGCGCTGATCCGGCCGAAGGGCAACCAGGCCGCGGCCGCCCACGCGGAGGAGCAGGCAGCCGCCGACCAGGCCGAGTCCCTCCGTGGCCAGATCCGGGCCCTGGAGTCGGTGCGGGCCGACGCCGAAGGGCTGCGGGCGCGGGCCCGCCAGTCCGAGGACCTGTTCCCGGCCAAGCCCGCGCTGCCCGACCTGACCAACGCCCTGCAGAAGATCGCCGACCAGTCCGGCGTCGACCTGGTCGGGATCCAGCCGTTGCCACCGGCCGCGTCGCCGACCACGCCGGAGCTGGCCGCGGTGGCCACCACGGTCACCATCGGCGGCGGGTTCTTCGAGATCCAGGACTTCCTGGCCCGGTTGGAGAACCTGGTCAAGAGCCCCGAGCCCGCCTCGCGCATCCCGCCACGCTCGGTGCTGGTGCGCTCGGTGAACGTCGCCGCCGGCTCGGGGAACGGCGGGGCGGCGGCCACCGGTGGCGGCACGCCGACGGCGTCGGCCGGCTCGGGTGATCTCTCCGCCACCATCAGCCTGACCGTCTTCCAGCACGCCAAGACGCAGACGCCGGCGGTCGCGGCGGGCGGGACGGGCACGGCCAGCGCGCCTGCCACGACCACGCCACCGACGACCACGCCGCCCGCGTCCGCGACCACCCGCCCGTCGGCCTACGTGCCGCCGGCCCAGGGGAGGAGGTAGATCGTGGCCATCCAACCCGATCCAACCCCGACCGAGCCGGTCGAGCCCGAGCAGGGCGAGTCCGAGCAGGGCAGGACCAACAGCAGGCAGCGGCTGCTGATCCTGGGTGCGGCCGGCCTGGCGCTGGTGCTGCTCCTGCTGGTCCCGCTGCTGGCCGGCGGCGGCTCGGACACGCCGCCGGTGGTGGGCACCCCGCCGACCTCCGGTGAGCGCTCCGGGACGACCGGGACGACCGCGCCTCCTGGGGCGGGCACGGCCGCGACCCCGGCCCCCACCACGACCACCCCGCCGGTCGCCGGGGCGGCCGCGCTGACCGCCAAGGACCCGTTCAAGCCGCTGGTCGCCGCCGCCGGCAGTGCCACGCCGGCCGGCAGCGACGTCCTGCCCTCCTCGGGCGGTGACAGCGGGGTCACCACCACGACCAGCGGCACGAGCGGCAGCACCCCTGGAGGCGGCACCAGCACGGCCCGCCGGCTGACCCTGGTCGACGTGTTCCGCAGCGGTGGCGTGCGCTACGTCAAGGTCCAGCTCGACGGCAAGAGCTACCAGGCGGCCGAGGGCGGCACCATCGCCAGCGCCTACCGCGTGGTCGACGTCGGCACGAGCTGCGCGGAGTTCCGCTCCTCGAACGGCGCGGTGTTCACCCTCTGCGAGG
>DATLQA010000120.1:0-4846 GCA_035535495.1 Actinomycetota bacterium
GTAGCGGCGCTCCAAGGGCTGGCCGCCGTCGCCGTGGCCGGCGTGGCCCAGGGCCGAGGAGCAGGCGTTCCAGCCGAAGTGGTGCAGCTCGTTGCCGGCGGTCGGCAGCTCGGCCCAGCCGACCACCCGGCCGTAGCCGGGCGAGGACGGGTCGGTGTCCAGCACCACCATGGCGTCCTTGGCCCGCCCGGCCGGGTCATAGGCGGCCACGTAGGCCAGCCGCTCCGGCGGCGCGGCGATCGCCTCCGCCGGGCTGCGGTAAAACGTCGGGTCGGTCGTCGTGGGCATGCTTCATCCTCTCTGTGTTGGCGTGGAGCCGACGCCTCGCACACTGCTGCCTTGGCGGGCTCGCCAATAGGAACTCGTGCACGGACCCAGGCGGTACTTCTGCACACAGAGGGACCGGTCAGGTCGCTCGGCGGCGCAGAGCTGCAAGGTCGATGACCACGATCGCCTTGCGCCGGGTCTCGATCCAGCCGCGCGCCCGCAGCGCCCGCAGCGCCTTGGAAACCGCCTCTCGCGAGGACCCGACCCAGCCGGCCAGCTCCTCCTGGGTCAGGGGGACGGAGATCCGCACCCCGTACTGAGTCGGCTGGCCAAACCGGTCGGCGAGCTCGACGAGACGGCTGCTGACCCGTCCGGTGGTGTCGGCGGCGCCGAACTCCACCCGCTTGCGGTCGGCGTCGCGCAGCCGGCGGGTGAGCAGCTCGAGCAGGCGCAGCGCCACCGCCGGATGTGCCTCGAGAAAGGCGCGGAACTCCGCTGCGCCGACGACCAGGGCCTCGACCGGATCGAGGGCTGTCACCGTGGCCGAGCAGGGCGCCCCGTCGAGGGCTGAGAACTCACCAAGCAGGTCGCCGGGACTTCGCAGGGCGAGCAGGACCTCGTCTCCCCGCTCGGTGACCGACGACACCTTGACCCGACCGCTGTGCAGCACGATGACGCGGCCGGAAATGGAGCCCTCGGTGAGCAGGGTCGCGCCGCGGCGGTACCGCCTGATGCGCCCGGCCGCGGCCAGGTCGCCGACCTCGCGGTTGGCCAGGAGGCCGAGGAAGCCGTACCGGCGGCCCGGGGCGTTCTGCTCGGTCACGGACGGTCGCCCTCCCAGCCTTCCATGCCCACTGCTTCGCCGATAGACTCGGACGGTCGCAAGAAGGAGCGTACCTGGCGGTGCCAGCCTCTTGCTCCCGGTGTGGGAAGCCCAACGAGGCCACCCAACGATTTTGCGGGTCATGCGGTGCGCCGCTGGCACGTGTCTGCTCGTCGTGCGGGCGGCGCAACCCGACCGCCTTCCGGTTCTGCGGCGCCTGCGGGACGATGCTGGACCGTGCCGGACCGCAGGTCCGGCAGCTGGCCGAGGAACGGCGGTGGGCCACCGTGCTGTTCGCCGACCTCTGCGGGTTCACTCATTTCTCCGAGCGGCGTGACCCTGAGGACGTCCGTGCCGTCGTCGACCGATGCCTTGGCGAGCTGGGCTGGATCGTCGAGCGGTTCGGCGGCTTCGTGGCCAGGGTCATCGGCGACGAGGTCATGGCTATCTTCGGCGCGCCGGTCGCCCACGAGGATGACGCCGAGCGGGCCGTGCGCGCCGCGCTCGAGATGCAGCGGTCCATGACCGAGCGCGCTGACGACTTCGGCGGGCTGCGGCTGCGCGTCGGGATCAATGGCGGCGAGATGCTGTTCGCCCCGCTGGGCACGGGCAACGCGCGGCAGTTCACGGTCACCGGGGACGTCGCCAACATTGGCGCCCGCCTACAGGCCTCCGCACCCGAAAGCGGCGTGCTCGTCGGCGAGGCGACATACCAAGCCACCAGCGGCGCCGTCCGCTACCGGGCGATCGGGCTGCTCGAGCTCAAGGGGCGGCAAGCGCCCGTCTCGGCCTGGCTCGCCGTGGACGCGGCGCCGGTCCCCACCCGCCGCCCACTGTCCGACACCCCCATGCTCGGACGGGACGCCGAGCTGGAGCTTCTCGACCAGGTGTGGGACCGGGTGGTCGGCGAGCGCCGCCCCCACCTGATCACGGTGCTCGGGCCGCCAGGGATCGGGAAGTCGCGGTTGGGTCGCGAGTTCCTGGCACACGTGGAGGCACGTGGGGGCCGGGTTCTGGTTGGCCGCTGCCTGTCGTACGGCGAGAGCGCAGGCTATGGAGTGTTCGCCCGGCAGCTCAAGGCGCTGGCTGGCATCTACGCGACAGACCCGATCCCCGAGGCCAAGGAGAAGCTCGCCCGCGCCGTCGGCACGGTGCTGGCCGGCGGGGTCGCCGACGAGGTCGTCGCCCACCTCGCCGTGCTGTCAGGCCTGGACGCCGAGGGTGCCGTTCCCGACCGGCCGGTGCTGGTGTACTCGGCCCGCCAGTTCGTGGAGGCACTGGCGGCGGAGCGCCCGTTGGCGCTGGTCTTCGAGGACCTGCACTGGGCTGACCCGAGCCTGCTCGATCTGCTCGAGGTGCTGGCCTCACGCGTCCGTGGGCAGCCTGTCCTGCTGCTCGCGCTCGCTCGGCCGGAGCTGCTCGAGGCTCGGCCCAGCTGGGGCAGGGGGCTTGATGCGCACGTCGCGCTGTCCTTGGATGCGCTCGCCGAGGCCGACGCGAGAGACCTGGCGGCCAGGCTGCTCGGCGGCCTCGGCCATCCCCGGGCCGGCGTCGACCAGCTTGTCGAGCGGGCCGGCGGCAACCCCCTGTTCCTCGAGGAGCTGGCGGCGTCGGTGGCCGAGCGGACGAGCGCGAGCGGGGAGCAAGCGCCCCACACGATCAAGGCGCTCATCGCCGCCCGCCTGGACGGCCTGCCCCCGGTCGCGCGGTCGACGCTGATGAACGCGGCCGTGATCGGCCAGACCTTCTGGCGGCGGCTGCTCGAGCAACTCGGCGGAAACGGTGGTCTGGCCGATGCGCTCGACCTGCTCGCCGCCCGCGGCTTCATCCGCCGCCAGCCATCCTCGCTGGTGGAGGGCGATGAGCAGTTCGCCTTCCGGCACGTCCTGATTCGGGAGGCTGCCTATGCGATCCTGCCCAAGGGGGTGCGGCGGGATCGCCACGCAGCCGTGGCGCGCCTGCTCGAGGCCGCCACGGCCGACCGGGCCGGGATGACCGCGTCGCTGCTCGCCCACCACTGGCGCCAGGCCAGCGACCCGGACCGAGCCGTGCGCTGGTTGCTCATCGCGGCCGAGGACGCCGAGCGGGCCTGGGCGAAGCGGGAGGCGGCGGCGCTGTATGGGCAGGCCCTGGAGCTGATCGGCGACGGGGAGGTCGGACGACGGCGCGAGCTGCACCTGCGCAGGGGCATGGCCCTGGTCGACGGCGGCGACCTACCGACGGCCGCGAGCGAGCTGACCGCGCTGCTTCCGGAGCTGGCCGGGCGCGACCTGGTCGAGGCGCTGCTGGCCTGCTCCCGGGCAACGTTCTGGATGATGGACACCAGTCGTGCCCGCGAACTGGCCCAGCGGGCCATGGAGATCGCCCGCGGCCTCGAGGACGAGGCGCTCCTGGCTCGGGCCATGGGGCAGCTCGGCTTTACCCTGTCAACGATCGAGACCCGCACCTTCGACGGCATCGCCGACGCCAAGCGGGCGCTGGCCACCTGGAAACCAGGTGCCTACCGGACCGAGCTGGCGATGCTTCTCGGCTTCATGGGCGCCTATCACTCCTGGATCGGCGACTACGAGGGCGCCGTCGAGTATGGGCGGCGCGGCTACGAACTTGGCACCGAGGTCCGGTACGTGGACGGCGTGCTCCTGGCGGCCAGCCATTACGGCCTGGGACTGGTTGGCCTCGGACGCCACGAGGAGGCGCTGCGCCTGTACGAGCAGGTGGTCGCCTCCGGCAAGGAGCTGGAGCTGGCGCCACGGTTCACGGCTCGGGTGGTGAGCATTTGGGCGGGCGCGCTGCGCGAGCTGTACGACGTGGAGGCGGCACGGCGTCTGAACGCCGAGGCCGCCGACTTGGCCGGCCGGGCCGCCTTCCCGCCCCCAGGGGTGCAGGCAGCGATCGACCTGCTCTTCCTCGATCTCGTCGAGGGTAAGTTCGGCGCCGCCGAGCGCGCCTGGCCGGGCCTGCGCGAGCGGGCCGAGGCGATGCGGGGCTGGCACCAGTGGCTCATGATCGGCCGGCTGGCCCAGGCCCGGGCGGAGATCGCCCTCGGGCTGGGCCGGCCGGAGGCGGCCGCCGAGGCCGCCATGGTCTCGATCGCCCACGCCAGGCGGGTCGGGCGCCTGAAGTACGAGGTCGCCTCGCGCACGGTCCTCGGCGCGGCGCTGCTGGCCATGGGCAAGCCCGGCGAAGCGGTCGCCGAGCTGCGCCGGGCGCTCGCCGGCGCCGAGCGGCTCAGGCATCCGCCGTCGCTGTGGCGCGCCGCCGCGGAGCTGGGCGCCGCCTCATATTCCCTGGGGGACGACCACGGTGCGGCAGCCGCCTACCGGAGCGCCCAGGCCGCCATCGGCTCGTTCGCAGAGGCGCTCGCACCGGAGCGGCAACAGCTACTGCTCGCCGCGGAGCCCGTGCGGAAGATCATGGGCATCGACAGGTAGGGGCCGTGACCACCGCAGGCCTCGTCCTGCGACAACGACGCGATCAGCCGACCGGCGAGCATGAGCGGATCGTGGGCTGCGACCGGCAGCAACAAGGCAGGCACAGGTTGCCCCGTGGGATTCCTACCGCTTGACGTCACCCAGTACACCGAGGCCGAGCTGCGGGCCGCGGTCGCGGCGGCCCAGGACTGGGGCACCTACGTCATGGTCCATGCCTACACGCCCCGGGCGATCGGCCGCGCGGTCCGGGCCGGGGTGCGCTGCATCGAGCACGGCCAGCTGGCTGACGACCCGACCGCGGAGCTGCTGGCCAAGACGGGGACCT
>DATLQA010000121.1:0-17262 GCA_035535495.1 Actinomycetota bacterium
CCGCAGCCGCGCGCCGATGCCCTCGTCGTCGGGGCCGGCAAGCGCCAGATGGGCGCGCTCGTCGGCCGCCGCCACCACGGCGAACGCCTCGACCAGCAGGTCGAGGCGTTTCTTGGCGGTGAGCCGGCCGAGGAAGCACACCAGGGTGCGCCCTGCCAGCTCGGGGTGCCTGGCGGCGAGGCCGCCGTCGTCGGCGGCTCGACGGCTGGGCGGCGGGTCGATGCCGGGCGGTACCACGAACCCGCGCGCCACCGGGCCGAGATGGCGGGCGGCGTGCTCGTGCTCGGCGGTCGAGTGGTAGAGCATCGCGGCGGCGTCCCGCAGCACCCTGCCGTCGAGCAGCCAGGTGTAGGCGGCCTTGCGCCGCCGGTGATAGGCCAGGTGCCATGGGTCGAGCGTGCCGTGGGGGCTGACCAGGTAGGGCACGCCGGCCCGCCGGCAGCAGCGCGCCGTCCACCAGGTGTGGAAGAGGTACAGGCTGTGGACGTGGACGACGTCGAACTGTCGCACTCGGCGGTACAGCCAGGTGCCGAGGCCGGTGGAGGCCGCCCAGCCGCGCGGCCAGTGCAGCCGCCGGCAGGTGATCGCCACCCCGGCCGAGCGCATCTCGGCCGGTCCGTCCGGGCTGGTGGTGAGCAGCTCGACGTGGTGGCCTCTGGCGGCCAGCGCGGCGCAGGTGCGCGGCACGACCGTGCTCGGGCCGCCGTAGCTCGGGTCCAGGCTGCCGATCACGTGCAGGATCCTCAACCGACGTCCAGCAGGACGGCCCGCAGGCGCTCCGCGAACGCCTCCTCGGTCCAGCGCGCCTCGTAGGCCGCCCGGGCGCCCCGGCCGGTGCGGCGCCACAGCTCCTGGTCGGTGAGCAGGTGCACCATGGCGTCGGCGAGGTCGCGGAGGTCGTCCGGGTCCACCGCCAGCCCGGTGAGCCCGTGCTCGACCACCTCGCTGCCGGCCGTGCCCGCGGCCACCACCGAGGGAAGGCCGTGCGCCATGGCCTCCAGGTAGACGAGGCCGAAGCCCTCCTGGATGGAGGGGAGAGCGAGCAGGTCGGAGCTGGCGTAGAGGCGTTTCAGGGCGGCGTCGTCGACCGCGCCGAGGAACCGCACCCGCTCGTCCACGCCGAGCGAGCGCGCCAGCGCCTCCAGGCGGGCCCGGTCCGAGCCGTCACCGACGATGCGCAGCACCGCGGTGGGGAGCTTCTCCAGCACCTGCGGGAACGCCTCGATCACGCGGTCGACGCCCTTGTCGCGGTCGAGCGTCTCCAGCCGGGCGACCGCCAGCACGGCCCCGCCTCCGGTCGGCTCGCGCCTGGGGACCACCCCCCTGGTCCAGTCGTCGGAGAGCGCGGCCCCGACCACCACCACCGGCGCGTGGTCCTCGCCGTTGGCCGCGTCCATGCGCCTGGCCACGAACCGGGTCAGCATCAGGATGGCGTCGCAGTTCCGCAGCGCGGCCAGCTTGGGCCGGGAGAGCGGCTCCCAGACCTCGTAGCCGTAGGCGACCATCAGCGCCGTGGCCCGTGGCCACAGCCAGCGCACCACCAGGTGCAGCCGGGCGAGGTGCAGGTGGGTGTAGACGATCACGTCGGGCCGCCAGCGGACCACCTGCCACAGGACCGTGGCCGCGAACCGGGGCAACCCGGGGCGGATCATGGTGCTCGCGCCAAGGCGCCCGGCCGCCTCGACGAAGCGGCGCTGCGGCGCGCCGCGGGAGACCGTGCGGACGTGCGGCTGGAACTCGTCGCGGGCCCGCAGCGCCCGGCGCACCAGCAGCTCGTAGCGCCCGACCCCGCCGCGCGAGCCGTGCTGGACCACCAGCACCCGGGGCGTCACCCTGCCACCCTGTCCACCGGGGGGCCACCGCTTCGCTCCTTGAGTCCCCCGGACCCCCTGTTCGCGCCGAGCTTGCGTGCCCGCAGCTCCCAGCTCGCCGCCCAGAGCTGGCTCGGGCCGGGGAGGCGGAGCAGGGACGGGACCAGGCGGAGGAAGCGCAGGCGGCGTGAGAGCGGGACCCCGCCCATGCGCCACACCCGCTCGACCACGAACCCCGCGTCGGCCAGCAGCTTCGGCGCTGTCTGCCTGGTGAAGCCGCGCACGTGGGTGTAGTCCGCCCAGACGGCGCGCGGCCGGGCCATCACCACCGAGGCGACCAGCGTCCCGTCCGGCCGCAGCACCCGCCAGACCTCGCGGGCCAGCCGCTCCGGCCGGACCAGGTGCTCGAAGATGTCCTTGGCGAGCACCGCGTCGAAGCTCTGGTCGGCGTAGGGGAGCGGCCCGCCGTCCAGATCGGCCCTGACCACCGTTTCGGCAACGGCCGCCCTGGCCAGCGCGTCCGGGTCGAGGTCGACGCCGTGCACGGTCACCTCGGCGGACGGCCGGTACCGGCCGAGGTCACCCGGACCGCAGCCGACGTCAAGGATGCGCCGCGCCCCCGCCAGGTGCCGGAAGTACATCGCGTACAGGGGGTCCTTCACTTTCTTCCCCTCCGCACCGCCAGGCCAGGGGCGGCGAAGAAGCGCCGGACCTCGTCGGCGACCATGGCGATCTGGGCCGGGCGGAGCTCGGGGAACATCGGCAGTGAGAGCATCCGCCCGGCCAGGCGCTCGGCCTGGGGGAAGTCGCCCTGCTTGTGGCCGAGGTCGGCGTAGGCGGGCTGGAGGTGGATCGGGACCGGGTAGTGCACGCCGGTCTGGACGCCGGCGGCGGCGAGGTGCTCGCGGAGCGCGTCCCGGTGGCCCGTCTCGATCACGAACAGGTGGTAGACGTGGCTGGACCAGGCCGCGTTCTCCTGGAAGACCAGGTCGCCGACGCCCGCGAGCAGGCGCCGGTAGACCTCGGCGTGCCGTGCCCGCGCCTCGTTCCAGCGGGCCAGGTGGCGGAGCTTGACCGACAGGACCGCCGCCTGCAGGGTGTCGAGCCGGGCGTTGATGCCCTTCTCCACGTGCTGGTACCTGGCCTGCTGGCCGTAGTTGCGGAGGCGGCGGAGGCGCTCGGCGAGGTCGGAGTCGCCGGTGGTCAGCATGCCCGCGTCGCCGAGGGCGCCGAGGTTCTTGGACGGGTAGAAGCTGAAGCACCCGATGGTGCCGAGCTTGCCGCACGAGCGGCCCTTGTACTTGGCGCCGTGGGCCTGGGCGGCGTCCTCGATCACGTGCAGGCCGTTGGCCCTGGCGACGTCGCAGACCGGGTCCATGTCGGCCGCCTGCCCGGTCAGGTGGACCGGGATGATCGCCCTGGTCCGGGTGGTCACGGCCGGCCCGATCTGGTCGACGGCGAGCTGGTAGGTGCGCGGGTCGCAGTCGACCAGCACCGGCCGCGCGCCCACCGCGCTGACCGCCAGGGCGGTAGCGATGTAGGTGTTGGCCGGCAGGATGACCTGGTCGCCTTGGCCGATGTCGAGCGCGGTCAGGGCGAGCCGGAGGGCGTCGAGGCCGGAGCTGGTCCCGACCGCGTGTCGGACGCCGACGAACTCCGCGAACGCGCGCTCGAACTCGGCCACCTGGGGGCCGAGGACGAACTTGGACGAGGCCAGCACCCCCTCGATCGCGGCCGACAGCTGGGCCGCGATCGAGCGTTGCTGGGCGGCGGTGTCCACGAACGGGACGGCGATGTCGGGAGCGGCCGTGCCGCTGGCCGCCTTCCGTGGTGCTCGGAGCGGGTTCACGGGTTCACCTCCATGGTGCTGCCCCCGGCTCGGATCGAGGCGGCGACCGCTTCGAGGGTGCGCACCACCCCAACCGCGAAGGGGCCGTCGGAGCGGCGCACCCTGCCGCCCGTGACCGCCTCGAGGAAGTGCCTGGCCTGCGCCTTCAGCGGCTCCTCCGAGCTGACCTTCGGTAGGCGGATGTCGCCCTCCCAGGTCGACAGGCGGAGGAACTCGCCGAAGTCGCCGTAGTCCTGGACGGCGCTGGCACCCTTGTCGAAGACCGCCACCGGGGCGGTGAGCCGCAGGTCGTCCCAGGTGGCCATGCGCTTGGAGCCGACCACGGTGATCTGGCGCACCTTCTTGGGGTCGAGCCAGCTCGCCTGGACGCCGGCGAGCACCCCGCCCGGGTAGCGCAGCGACACGAACACCACGTCCTCCACCTCGGGCTGGAGGAAGGCCGCACCGGTGGCCGAGACCGTCTCCGGCTCGGTGCCGAGCAGCCAGTTGAAGATGGCGATGTCGTGCGCTGCCAGGTCGTAGGCGGCGTTGGCGTCGTTGCGGATCGGCCCCAGGTTGGTGCGGAACCCGGCGAGGTAGTAGAGGCGGCCGAGGTCGCCGCCCTGGACCAGCTCGCGGAGCCGCTCGACGCCCGGGTTGAACAGGAACACGTGGCCGACCATCAGGCGCAGGCCCTGCGCCCTGGCGAGCTCGACCAGCTCCGCGCCCTCCTTGGCGGTCTCGCACAGCGGCTTCTCGCAGAGGACGTGCTTGCCGGCCACCAGGGCGTCACGGACGAGCTGGTAGTGGGTGTGCATCGGCGTGGCGACGACCACCGCGTCGACCGCCGGGTCGTCAAGTGCGGCCCAGTGGTCCTGCTCGCAGCGGACCCCAGGGTGATGCTGGCGGACCGCCTCCAGGCGCGCCGGGTCGAGGTCCACGATCACGTCCACGCGGCTGCCTGGCAGGCCCGCGAAGTTGCGGACGTGGTTGGGCCCCCAGTTGCCGCAGCCGATCACGGCGATGTTGGTCACGCGTTCCCCCCTCGTGGTGTTTCCAGGTGCCGGAGGGCGGCCAGGACGCCCTGGACGCACTCCTCGTAGCTCCAGCGCGCCATGATCTCGGCCGAGCGCCGGCCCATGCGCCGGCAGCGCTCGGGATCGGCGACCGCCTCGCCCATGGCCGCGGCCAGGTCGTCGAGGTCGCCGTAGCGCACCACGAAGCCGTTGCCGCCGGGCTCGACCAGGTCGGCGCTGGCCGCGATGCAGTCGGTCGAGATGACCGCGAGCCCGGCGGCCATGGCCTCGTTGACGGTGAGGCCCCAGTCGCCGCGGCAGACCCCGTCCGGGCGCAGGAGCACGTCGCTGACGGCATAGACACGGGGCAGGTCGGACTGGTTGACGAAGCCGAGGAAGCGCACCCCGTCAAGCTCGTGCCTGGCGGCGTAGCGCTCGGCCTCGGCCCGCAGCTCGCCGTCCCCGGCCATGAGCAGCGCCTTGGGCGGTCCCGCCGGGATCCGGCGGTAGGCCCGCAGCGCGTCCAGCGGCCGCTTCAGCGGGGTCATCTTGGCCGGGAACGCGAACACCACCGCGTCGGGCTCGATCCCCAGCTCGGCGCGGAGGCGCTCCCGGTTGGGCCGGTGGCGGGCCGCCTGCTCGGCGAAGAAGTCGTTGTCGACCGAGTAGGGGACCTGGAAGACGTCCTCCCGCCGGACGCCGTGGTGCAGGTAGAACTCGGTGTTCAGGGTGCCGATCGAGAGGAACGCGCTGACCTGGCTGAACAGCGCGCGCAACAGGAGCGGCTTGAGCAGCCGCACGTGGGGCGGCCGCGGCACCCGGCGGTCATAGGTGAGCGACGACTCGGTGCGGTACAGCAGCGGCGTGCCGGCCATCCGTGCCGCCGCCACCGCCATGCAGTGGGTCACGTAGTGGTAGGAGTGCAGCCACAGGGCGTCGAACCGGCCCGCCCGCACCGCCCCGACCACGCCGGGGTTGACCAGGCTGGTGAACCCCTCCACCCGGCCGCCGCGGCGCAGGTTGGGCAGGACCTGGTGGCGGTAGCCCTCCAGCAGCGGCACGTCCCAGGTCACCCGCTGGCCGAACTCGCGGTCGAGGTAGCTGGTGGCCCCCTGGTCCGAGCAGTACAGGACGGTGAGGTCGATCTCCGGCCGCGCCGCCAGGCGCCGGTACAGCGGCGCGAAGTACTGGATCGGGTGCGAGTTCAGGACCGCCAGGCGGTAGCGCCGGCTGCCGTCGCGGTCTCGCGCGGCGGCGCCATCGGCGTGGGCGACCCGGGTCGCGTGCTGGTTCCTCAATCGAGCGCTCCGATCAGCTGGCGGCCGAGGATCGCTCGATACATGCTGGTCAGCGCGTCGCGGTAGTGCTGCCAGGTGTACGAGGTCTCGATCAGGCGGCGTCCGCTGGCGCCCATCTCGCGCCGCAGGTCGGGCTGGCCGTGCAGCAGGCTGAGGGCGTCGCAGAGGGCATCGACGTCGCGCGGCGGGACCACCAGGCCGTCGATCCCGTGCCGGACCACGCAGGCGCTGTTCGGGGTGGTCACCACCGGCAGCCCGGCGGCCATGGCCTCCAGATAGACCAGGCCGAACCCTTCCGCCAGCGTCGGGAAGACGAACAGGTCGGCGGCTCCGAACCAGCGCTGGACCTCGGATCGCGGCACCGGGCCGACCCAGTGGCGCAGGCCGCCGTGGCGACGCAGGATCCGCAGCCCCTCCGCGTCCGCCGGACCCGCCAGGATCAGGCTGGCGTCGGGCAGCCGCAGCCGGTTCCAAGCCTCCAGCAGGTAGTGCACGCCCTTCCGGAACCCGATGCTCCCCACGAACAGGACCCGGAAGTGGCCGTCCTGCTCGGCTGCCTGGCGCGGCAGGAACCGGGACGTGTCGACCCCGTAGGGGATCTTCACGATCTTCGACCGCTCGACGCCGTGCTCGACGAGGCAGCGGACCACGTAGTCGGACGGAGCGAGCAGGTAGTCGGCGAGCGCGCGTTCGGTCCGCACCGTCGCGGTCATGCGCCGGTCGACCGTGCCACCCTCGGCCTCGATGGTGTCCAGGTAGTACTCGTGGGCACTGGGGACGTCCAGGACGGTGGGGATGCCTTGCCGCTTGGCCGCCTCGAGCGTCCTGATGCAGCCGCCTTCGAAGGCGTGCACCAGGCCGCGATGGTCGGCGCGGCGCAGCCGGCGGGCCACGGCCGAGTCGAAGCGACGGGTCGCCCACTCCGAGAGGATGTGCGGGCCGGCCGGTGGCAGCCAGGCCAGGCCGATCCGGGCGCCAGCCGCGAGGGCGTGGTAGCGCACGATGGTCTGGACGCGACCCCGGTCGATCTCGGGGTGCCAGCGTGCTCGGAGCCTGCCTCGCACCGCCCGCCCCACCGGGCGGGGGAGCCAGCCCCAGGAGTCCGGGTTGCCGGCGCCACGCCCCGTGTCGTACATGCCGGTGATGAACCAGCGCAGCAGGCCGGCCCTGTCCGCGGCCGCCGCCGTCTCGTAGGCGTGCTGGTGGATGGGGTGCACCACGACCACGGGAGGTGGCGGGCCGGCCTGGCCCGCCGGCATGGTCGGTGCCGGGCGGCGCATCAGCTCGCCACCTCCGCCGGCTGGCCCTGCGAATGCGCGGGCCCGGGATGCTCGGCCGCGTCGAGCTGCGGGAGCCTGGCCAGCACGCCGATGAACAGCCAGAAGTAGACGTTGATCGGGTCCAGGTCCACCGGCTGGGCCTTGAGGCCGTAGACGGCGTTCCAGATCAGCAGGGCGAGCAGGCTGGCCGAGACGGCGCGCAGCCGCCGGTCGCGGAGTGCCGCGTGCCGGCGGAGGCCGGCGACCACGAGCTGCCCGAGGATGGCCAGCAGCAGGGCCAGCCCGGCCAGGCCGAGCTCCAGGTGGGTCTTGACGTACCAGCTCTCATACCAGGTCCCGCCGACCGCGGTGAACTGGCTGGTCTGGTCGAAGGCGTAGCGCGCGGCGTTGGTGTCGATTCCGGTGCCCAGGCCGGTGATGGTGGTGGCCACCCCGTGACGGAGGCCGTCGACGAACACCACCTGGAATTCCTCCAGGCCGACCTTGACCGTGTGGCTGAGCAGGGTGCCCGCGCTGACGCCCAGGATCACCACCGTCCCTGCCAGCAGCGCGGACGGCATCACCACCAGCTGGCCGACGGGCACGCGGAGGTCGCGCGCTTCCAGCACCGCGATCAGGGCGATCAGGAAGGGAACGAACATGAACGCGGCCCGGGCTCCCGAAAGGAAGCTGGCCGCGAGCAGCAGCAGCCACAGCGCCGCGCCCGCCGGCGCGAACCGGCCCTTGGCCAGGGCTCCGCGCCACCAGGCATAGGTGATCGCCACCATGCTGACGGTGAAGGAGAAGTACTGCGCCGTGTACGAGAAGGTGCTCGGGATGCGGCGGAGGCTGCCGCCGCCGAGGAAGTCGAACTGGACGAAACCCTGGGTGGCCGACTCGGCCGCGCCGCCGTACCAGCGGTAGACGAGGTCCGGGTGTCCGGAGTACACGAGCACCGCCTCGACCAGGCCCACCAGCGCCGGCACCACCGCCGCCAGGCTCATGACCGCGAGCAGCCGCCCGAGGTCCGCCATGGTCTCGACCAGGTGATAGCCGATCAGGCAGAGCGGCACGTAGAAGAGCCACACCTTGACGCCGATCAGGCCGACGAGCCGGTTGGGCAGGGCCGGGTTGAAGACCTGGACGACGACCAGGAGCGCGAACAAGGCGAGCAGCACCACGGGCAGGGCACCGGGTGCGATCCGCCGGCGCTGCGCCTGCCGGCTGGCCACGAAGCCCATGTAGGCGGGGATCACGAAGACGAGGTCCTTCATGAGCAGCGCCAGCCGGACGTTCGGGTAGAGCAGGATGTAGGGGATCCCGGAGAACGGCAGGAAGACGAGGAGCCCGTAAACCGTGCGGCGCCAGTCGTAGACCCCGGCGATCAGGGCGCCGGCCAGGATGGCCAGCCCGGCCGCCTCGAACAGCCGGTCGGCACCGACCATCAGGCCGGCGAAGGCCGCCGCGGCGGCGGCGCAGGCGGCGAGCACCGGGTCGCGCCGCGCGCCGGACCGTCCCCGCCCCCGGAGCGCGATCGCTGGCACGCTCATCGCCGCGTCCCGCCCGGGTGGCCGGATCCGACCAGGGCGGCGGCGATCCGCGGCACCACCGCGAGGGCGTCGCGGTCGGGGAGGAGCAGGGCGGCCGGCGTGACGCCGACGGTCCTCGCCACCCGGGCAGCCTGCCAGCCGGCGCTCAGCAGATAGGCGCCGAGCGAGGTGAGCGCCGCGCCCATGATCCCGAGCGTCGGCAGCAGCAGCGCCAGGCCAAGCAGCGTGGCGGCCAGGGCGCCCAGCTCGGCGAGGCCGGCGTCGAGGGGGCGGCCTAGGGCGCGCAGCACGGCGCCGAGCACCCGGCCGACGCTGAACGCCACCGCCGCGATCAGGAGCACGCGGCCCGGGCTGGCGGCGGCGGCATAGGCGTGGCCGAAGAACAGGTGGATCAGCAGCGGCAGTGCCAGGATCACCGGGACGGTGACCGTGACGGAGGCCACCAGGGTCACCGCCACCAGCCGGCGCGCCTGGCTGGCCCGCTCCGCCGCCGAGGTGGCGCTGGCGACCGCTGGCAGGGCCACCACGGCGGTCGAGGCGCCGACCAGCCCGGTCACCGAGGTGAGCGTGACCGCGACCACGTAGAGTCCCAGGCTCGCCGGTGCCAGGAACACGGAGATGAGCAGCTGGTCGAGCCGCTCGTTCAGCATCGCCGCCACGTTGCCGCCGTGGCTGCGCGTCCCGAAGGCGAGCAGGCCGCGGACCAGGCCGCCGTCGACGCCGATGGGGGTCCGCCATGGCCGCAGCGCCACCACCGTCGCCACCACGGTAGCCAGGTTCGCGGCCAGGTACACCAGCACCGCCGTCCGCACGGTGAGGATGCCGGCGGCGGCGAGCGCCACCAGACCGGCCGCGGAGATCGCGATCACCAGCACCCGCAGGGCCTGGAAAGCGGCGTAGCGGCGCAGCCCGCTCAGGATCGCCATCAGGTAGGTGCCGAGGAAGAACAGGGGGACGTAGGCGAGGTAGGCGTGCGCCGCGGCGCGGGCGTCGGCGCTGTGGTCGGCGAGCACCCGCCCGACGGCCACCGCCGCGCCGGCGGCCAGCATGGCCGACTGGGCGGCGCCAAGCACCATGGTGCTGCCCAGCAGCGTGCCAGGCGCGGACGCGGCGCGGGCGGCGTAGTAGGTGATCGCCTCGCCGACGCCGAGGCTGCCGACCACGGCGAACAGCCCGGGCCAGAGCATCGCCGTGGCCAGTTCGCCACGGCCGGCCGGGCCGAGCGCGCGGGCCAGCAGGACACCGGTGACCACGTTGAGGGCCTGGATGCCGGCGGAGGCGGCGAAGCTGAGCGACAGGGGACGGCGGTCGCCCGCGCTCGCGGCCAACCCGAGCAGCGTGCGGAGCTGGGTCACGGCGAGGCCAGGACCGGACGCGCCGCACCGGCGCGGGCGGCGACCGTCTCGACCAGAGCCTCCAGGCCGGCGAGGGCCTGCTCGGGGGTGAGGGTGGCGCGGGCATAGGCACGACCGCGCTGCCCCAGCCGCTCGCGCCTCGCCGGGTCGGCGGCGAGGGCGCGGACGGCCACCAGCAGCGCCTCCGGGTCGTCGGGGCGGGCGCACAGGCCGCCACCGGAGGCGTCGACCTCGCGGGCGGTCTCGCTCGACTCCGAGACCGCGGCCAGCACCGGGCGGCCGGCCAGGAAGTAGGAGGTGAGCTTGCCTGGAAGGGACATGTCGGTCACGGCCGCCCGCTGGTTGACGAGCAGGACGTCGGCCGCGGCAAGCACGTCGGGAACCTGCTCGGCGGGCTGGATCGGCAGGAAGCGGAGGTTGCCGAGCCGGTGGCGGCCGGCCAGGTCCTCGAGGAGCGGGCGCTGGCTGCCGTCGCCCATCAGCACGAAGAGCAGATCTGGGTCTGAGGCGGCCAGCCGGGCGCACTCGACCACGTTCGCCAGGCCCTGCTTGTAGCCCATATTGCCGGCGTGCAGGCAGATGACGGCCTCGGATGGCAGGCCCAGGTGGGCACGGACCGCGGCCCGGTCGCCGGTCGGCTCGGGCACATGGGTCCAGTTGCGCACCCGGCGGACGCGGGTCTGGTCCACGCCGAGCGAGTGGAGGTACGGCCGGAAGCCCTCGGCGATCACCCCGACCGCCTCGGCCCCGCGGGCCGCGAACGCCTCGGCTGCCCGGATCGCGTGCGCGGCCCGGCCGCCGCCGGCGACCCCGCTCTGCGCGGCCGCCGGGCCGATCAGATCCTGGAAGACCAGCCCGTAACCGCTGCCGAAGCGAGCTGCGGCGAGGCGGGCGAGCACGCCGCCGCTGAGGCTCGGGACGATCCCGACGACCGCGTCGGGCCTCGGTAGGGCCAGTGCGGAAAGCCCGGTGGCGAGGAAGCTCGCCTCGTACATGGCGCGGCGGGCGACCGACTGCTCGCGAGGGACGTAGTGCCAGCGCCTCCGCACGTCCACGCCAGCCAAGGTCTCACGGCTCGCGAGGCGGCCGCGGTAGCCGTCGTGCACCCGCCACTGCGGGTAGCTCGGCAGCCCGGCGACCACGGTGACACCGTGGCCGCGGGCGGCCAGGTGCTCGGCCAGCCCAGCCGTGTACGGCGCGATCCCGGTGGCCTCCGGCGCGTAGTTGATGCCGATGACCAGGACCCTCATGTGCTCGCCTTGGACGCGCTCGACTTCGACCTGGCGTGACGCTGGGAGCGGCTGCCGGCACCGTTGCCGTTCGCGGCGACGGCCTCCGGCTCACGGGGTCCGTAGTAGCCGTAGTAGGCGGCCCGGTCCGCGTTCAGGGGGGCGGCGTTGAGGACGACGCCGAGGACTTTGGCGCCGCCCTTGGCGCAGGCGGCCCGGGCCGCCTTGACGTGGTCGCGGGTGGTCGACCCGGCCCTGGCGACGAGCAGCATGCCGTCGGCGAACTGGGAGACGACCACCGGGTCGGCGACCGGGAGCAGTGGTGCCGAGTCGATCAGGATCACGTCGGCCCGGCGCCGCAGCTCGGCCACCAGCTCGCCCATCGGCCGGGAGCCGAGCAGCTCGGACGGGTTGGGGGGGAGCTGGCCGGAGGTGAGCACCGCCACCGACTCCGAGTCCAGGTGGTGCAGCGCGTCGTCCACGTCGGCGTGGTCGAGCAGGACGGTGGTGGTGCCGACCCGCTGCTGCACGCCGAACAGCTTGTGCACGGTGGGCCGGCGCAGGTCGGCCTCGACCACGATCACCCGCAGGCCGCTCTGGGCGATCGCCAGGGCGAGGTTGGCGGTCACGGTCGACTTGCCCTCGCCGACCGAGGGGGAGGTGACCACGCAGCAGAGGCTGCCCTTGTCCACGCTGAGGAACGACAGGTTGGTGCGGAGCTTGCGGAACGCCTCGGCCTCGACCGAGCGTGGCTCGCGCACCACCGGCAGGGGCTGTTCGGCCGCGGCGAACAGGGGGATGGTGCCGACCACCGGCGCGTCGGCGGCGCTCTCCAGCGCGTCGGCGCTGCGGATCGAGGTGTCGAGATGCTCGGCGAGGAAGGCGAAGCCGACCCCGATCATGAGCCCGAGGAGCGCCGCCAGGGTGACGTTGAACGACGTCTGCGGGCGTACCGGCGCGCCCGGACGCAGCGCCGGCTCGACCAGGCTGACCTGTACGGTCGTGCCGCCCTGGAGGCGGGGGACCTGGCTGACGAAGGCGTTGGCGACGGCGTTGGTCAGCCGCTGGGCGCGGTCGGGGTCGATGTCCTCCAGGCTCAGCTGGATCAGCAGGGTGTCGGGGATCGGCTCGGCCTTGATCCGCTGCTGCAGCACGCCGGCCGGGAGGTTCTCGTACTGGCGGCGCAGCGCGGCCTCGGCGGTCGGGCGCGACTGGATCACGGCGGCGAACGACTGCATCAGCTGCTGGGAGAGCAACGCCCCGGTATAGGCGTTGCTGACGCCCTCGGCACCGGCACCCGGCTGGCTGCGCGCCATCACCAGCAGCTTGGCCGACGCCCGGTAGACCGGGATGGTGGCCAGGGACGCCGCCAGGGCGGTGGCCGCGCAGCAGACCACCGCGGCGATCACCAGCAGTCGGCGCTTGCGGAGGGTGGGGAGAAAGTCGGTGAAGGTGTTCATATTCCCGAACGACGCAGTACGGTCGGAATGGTCCTGAGGAGGATGCAAAGGTCCATCACCAGCGACCAGTTCTCGACGTAGAAGAGGTCGTAGCGGACGTAGTCCTCGAAGCTGAGCTGGTGGCGGCCGGAGACCTGCCACAGCCCGCTGACCCCTGGCTTGACCCGCAGGCGGTTGGGCAGCCAGGCGCCGAACCTGGCCGCCTCGCCGAGCAGGGGCGGGCGGGGGCCGACCAGGCTCATGTCGCCCCGCAGGACGTCGAGCAGCTGGGGCAGCTCGTCCAGGCTCCAGGCGCGCAGCACGCGCCCGACCCGGGTGACGCGCGGGTCGCCGCGGAGCTTGAACAGCGGACCGTCAGCCTGGTTGCGTCCGACGAGCGCGGCGAGCCGGCGCTCGGCGTCCGGGACCATGGAGCGGAACTTGTGCATGGTGAACTCGCGGCCTCCCCGCCCGACGCGCCGCTGGCGGAACAGCACCGGGCCGGGGCCGTCGAGGCGGACGGCCAGCGCGCAGGCGGCCAGGACGGGCGCGAGCGCGACCAGCAGCAGGCCGGCCACGGCCAGGTCGAAGGCGCGCTTGACGGTCTGCTGGAAGCCGGTCAGCTCGACGCGGCGGAGGCCGAGCACGGGCGCCTCTCCGAAGCGCTGCACCGCGACCCGGCTGGCGGCGACCCCGAGCAGCCCGGTGGAAAGGTGCAGGTCGACGTCCATGCCGCCGAGGTCGCGGTAGACCCGCTCGGCGGTCTCGGTGGCCACCGAGCCGCCGGCGACCAGCACGGCGTCGGCCTGCCTGTCGAGCACGGCGGCGCGCACCTCGGCGGCGCCGCCGAGCACGTCGGGCAGGCCCGGCGCTGCCGGCCCTGGCGGGTAGGTGTCGTCCAGGAAGCCGACCACCTCGAAGCCGAGGTGGGGCGCGCTGCTGATGGAGCGGTACAGGTCGCGTCCTTCGCGACCCGCCCCGACGATCAGCATGCGGCTGCCGAGCGCGCCCGAGAAGCGCAGCGCGCGCAGGATGCTGCGGTAGGCGAAGCGGGTGCCGAGCACCGCCGCGGTGCAGCCGATCCAGGTGGTCAGCACCCACGACCGGTAGGTGGGGAGCTTGAGCAGGAAGGCGAGGAAGACGCCGCCGACGGTGCCGAGCGCGACGCCCTCGACCAGCAGCTTGAACTCGTCGACCGCGCTGACCAGGCGGCGGCTGTCGTACAGGCCGAGGCCGGCGAACAGCAGCAGCCAGGCGGTCACGGCCACGGCGTTGAAGACGCCGGTGGCGCCGAGCGGGTGCACCAGCTCGGCGCGCACCAGCGTCTCCTGCAGCCGCCCGGCGACCACCAGCCCGACGAGCAGCGCCCCCACGTCACCGGAGAGGCGCGACCACAGCAGGAGGCGGCGCGCGCCGCGACGTGCGGCGCGCGCCGGTGCCTCGCCCACAACGAGCGACGGGAGGTGCTGCTCACGCAGGGCCATGGCTGGACCGGCCTCCTGCTCGTCTCGCGGCGGTCAGGGCGACTACTGCCGGTCGGTTCCGCGCCGGCGTCGGCTGATCGGCACCAGCACGAGCGCGCCGGTGACGATCAGGGCCAGGCCGAGCGACACTCCGGGGACGATGTTGGAGCGTCGTTCGGGAAGGCCCGAGGCGATACCGCTGAGAGCGGCGTCCGCGGCCAGGACATGGACGGTCGCCATGCCGGCGAGGGTGCCGTCACAGTGGGTCATGAGCCGGTAGGTGCCGGCCGGGGTGGAGTTGGGGATGGCCGCCTTGGCGTAGAGGACGCCGTCCCGGCGCGCCGGCGCGGCCAGCTGGATGCTGGTGTTGCCGAGGGCGGCGTCGGTGACCCCGTCCTGGCAGCTGCGGGCGGAGATGGCGATCGACCGGCCGGCGACCACGGTGGAGCGGTCGACCCGCAGGCCGCCAGCCCGTGCCTGCAGGCCGGGGTAGTCGTCCTGCACGCTGATGCTGCGCGACCCGGCGCTGCGCCCGCCGTAGCGGCACTGCGCGTTCACCTTGTGCGTGCCGACCGGGGTGGTGGCCGGGATGCGCGCGGTGCCCCGGAAGAACCAGTTGGTCCGAGCGGTGGTCTGGCCGATCAGGCGGTGCGTGTCCAGCCGGAAGTAGACGATCGTCCCGGGCAGGCAGGCGGACCCCTGGATGCGGATCACCTCGCCCTGGTGCGGGCTGGTGGGTGCCTCGCCGAAGGCCACGTTGCTGCGCGCCAGCGCCCGGAAGTCGTCGCTCGCGCGGAAGCGGCCGTTGCAGAACAGGTACATCCGGTGCGGACCGCCGCTCAGCAGGGTCGGCAGGCGCTTGGCGAACCGGAAGTGCCCTTGGGCCCCGGTCCGGAAGGCGGCGAACGGACGCCGGTCGATCTCGACGCGGGCGTTGGAGACGCGGCGGCAGCTCCCGGCGACCGAGACGATCTGGCCATGGTATGCGGTTTGCGGTGCCACCACGATCTGCGAGCGCGGATGGCTGGCTTGAGCGGCCGGTACGCTCAGCAGGGTGAAGCCGACCGCGACGGCGACCGCGGTGACAAGCCTACGCATGCACTTCCTCCTTGGATCGGTACTGGTCCCCCCGGCGCACGCCCTTGCCCGCGAGGCCTACGCCTGCCGATCACGGCGGGTGCTGTAACGGCTCGGGACCCTACAGAAGCAGCTACGGCCGAACAACCCGACAGCCTCGAATTGCTCTAAGAGATCGAATTCCGCGTAACTCCCGGGACGTGAGGTTCGCCGGACACGCCCGGTTCGCTCCTCCCGTCGGTCAGTTCGCGGGGATCAGCTCGAACACGAGCGAGCGCTCCTGGTCGAGCACGCCGGACCAGGCGGCGTTGGCGCCGGTGAGCTTCCCGCCCGGCGGCGGGGCCACGAAGCGCCAGCCAGGAGGCGGGCTGACCGACACCTCGGCGCGGTCGGGGTGGATGGTGGCCTGGGGGCGGAGCAGCAGGCGGTAGCGGATGCGGTTGTCGTCCAGGACCTCGACGGCGTCCTTGCGGACGAGCTCGAAGCCGAGCGTGACCGCCTTGCCCGCCTGGATGTCGACCGGCTGGGACAGCGACAGGCCGCCCAGCTCCTCCTGGGCCTCGACCTCGGCGGGCCGGCCGTCCACGGTCGCCTTGGCCAGCCCGTACGCCCCGGCCACGTGCAGGGTCTGGAACTGGCTGTTCTGCCCGGCCCGGAAGCGGGCGTCGAACGGCCCGATGATGTAGCGCGGCAGCCCGGCCGCCGGGCCGGTGTTGCGCAGGACGAGGGCGGCGTTGGCCCTGGCGCCGCCGTCGGCCTGCAGACGCACCTGGTAGCGGAGGCTGCGCTGCAGGAAGGAGTCGAGCTTGTTGCCTGCCGTGTTGACGCTGACCGACATCAGGTAGTCGCCCTCGGCGGGCGCCACCGAGCTGCCGGCGATGCCGAGACCGAGCAGGGCCCGCTCGGCGTCCGCGTCGGTCGAGTAGAGCTGCAGGTGACGGCCCCTGGCCGCCTTGCCGAGTCCCTTGAACAGGTCGATCGGGCGGCTCGGCAGGACGCGCCGGAAGGCGACCATGGTCTGCTCGGCGACCTCCTCGAGGAAGCGCTTGCGGGCGTTCTGGTCGCTCTCGTAGCGGATGTACGCGCGGACCAGGGTCTCGTCGGCGACGTTGCCGGCGTCCAAGCTGGCGCCGCCGACCGTGATCGGCCCGCTGACCCGGAGGATCTCGGCGACCGCGAGCGGGTCGAGGGCGATCACGCCGTCGAGTCGCTGGCCGGTCGCCCGGCGGTACAGGCGCACCATGGTCTCACCGACGGTCGGCATGTCGGCCGGGACGTTCACCGCCCAGAAGGTGGAGCTGACCGGGAACCGCTCGTAGCGCTGGGGGAGGTTGGCCCCGAGCGCCACCCCGTCACGGACGCGCTGGTCCAGCTCGCTGAACGGGGCGACGTGGTTGAGGCGGGGTCCGCCCGGGCTGGACTCGAGGATGCCGTACTCGCCGATCAGCCCGCCGGTGCCGCGCAGCTCGGCCGGGTTCTGGAAGGCGAGGAAGTAGCGCGCGGAGCCCGCCGGGCCCCACAGCCGCGCCGCCAGCTCGAGGCCGTGGCCGGCCTGGAAGGCGGTCCGGCTGGCCGCCTCGCCGGCGGCGAGGAACTCCTTCCTGGCGCCCCGGCTGGCCACCAGCGGGCTGGCCCGCCGCACCCGCTCGCGCCCGCGTTCCAGGGTGGCGTGGAGCCGGAGCATCGCGCTGGCGGCCCGCGCGAGCGTGGCGCCGTCCGGCGGCCGACGCTGCAGCGGCTCCAGGCTGGTGACGGCATCGCGGGTCCCCTGGACGGTCTCGCCGGCGGCGACCGCCACCTGCTGGGCGACGCGCACGTCGCGGCCGAGGATCGGGATCACGGCGACCATGCGGGCCGCACCTCCGCTCAGCTCGACGCGGGCGTTCTCGGCGTGGTAGGCGGCCTTGTCGATCAGGGCGAGCCGCTCGGTCAGCGGT
>DATLQA010000122.1:0-3501 GCA_035535495.1 Actinomycetota bacterium
AGCTGGGCCGAACGAGGCGGAGTTGACGAGCGTGATCTGGTTGAGGTCCTGCGCGGCTGCCGGCGTCACCGACCCGGCCATCGCGGTGAGGGCGAGCGCACCGATCAGCGCCGACACCAACATCGACCGTCTGCCCAGGCGGCGCGGCGCGCGACCGACGAACGGCATGGCATCCTCCTGCTTCCGCCGGCCCCGCCGCCGGCCGCCAGTGTGATGGCGCGCCCCCTGGGACCCGTCTGTCCCGTTCGGCTCTCGCGCCCACTTCTTCTTCGGAGCACCCGTACATCCGGATTGCTCCGGAGATCACCCGTGTCCCGGACGTCACCGACGATCGGGCTGAAGAAGGGTCCCGGCGGCCTGCTGGCCGCCCAACCCCTGCATGGCGCTCAGATCACGTCTCTGCGTGTCAGCAGGGTGAAGGTCAGCCAGCCCGGGAGCACGGGCAACCAGAACGTGGCCACCCGGTAGATCAGGACGGCTGGGACCGCCAGCTCGCTGGGGACGCCGGTGGCGGTCAGGCCGGCGATCAGGGCGGCCTCCACGGCTCCGACCCCGCCGGGGATTGGGGCGGCGGAGGCCACGACGGTGCCGGTGAGGTAGACCGCCCCGGCGACGGCGAAGGTGACCGGGTAGTGGAAGGCGCGGACCGACGCGAACAGCGCGGCGATGTAGGCGAGGTCCATGAGCAGCGCGCCGAAGAACGACAGCGACAGCCGGGCCGGGTCCCGCAGGGCCTCGCGCAGCTCGTGGGCGGCCTTCTCGACCTGGGGGACGACCACCGTGCGGAGCAGGCGCCGGGCCGGTCGGACCACCATGACCAGGCCGATGGCCGCGGCCACGATGACCAGGACCAGCAGCATGGTGCTGCTGGAGGGCAGCTTGACGATGTCTGTCTTGGAGCCGGCCCACACCAGGAACACGGCGGTGAGGGCGATGTGGATGGCCCCTGCCGCTATCGCGGCGATCCCCACCCCGCCGATGGCGGTCGCCGAGTCGAGCCCCTGCTTCTGCAGATAGCGGACGTTGACCGCCATGCCGCCGACCTTGACCGGGGTGATGCGGTTGATGAACGACCCTCCCAGCTGGACCGCCGTCGTCAACCCCAACGACAGGCGTTGGGCGAAGCCGCCGATCAGGTTCAGTCCCGCACCGGCATAGGTCAGGGCCGAGGCGACCAGGGCCAGGATCGCCCAGCTCCAGTCCATCCGGGCGATGACGGCCGGCAGGTCACGTGTCTGGGTGACCTGGTGGATGAGGAAGTAGGCAGCCGCCGCGGTGGCCAGCAGGGTCAGGACGTGCCGCGGCTGCACCCGCTCCAGCCGCTGGAAGGTGATCTTCTCCACGCCGACGGCGGCGGCCGCGGTGTCCTGCAGCTGCTTGCCCAGCCCCTTGTCCGCCTTCATGGCCTTCCGGGTCGCGCTCGAGAGGGCGTCCGGCTGCAGGCGGGGGAGCGCCGCCTGGATCTGCTCGGGGCGCAGCTCCGCGACCGCGGCGTCGACGGCGCGCCGCGGGCCGACCGCCACCGCCATCGAGCACAGCAGCTCGGCCACATCACCGGCGAGCTGCTCGGGCAGCGCGGCCACGGTCCCGAAGCCGAAGTCGATCAGCCAGGCCTGGCCGTTGTCGTCGAGGAAGAGATTGGCCAGGCGCAGGTCGCGGTGGGCGATCCCGGCCCGATGCAGGTCGGCGACCAGGCGCCAGATCCCCCGGAGGACCTCGTCGGTGAGCCGCTCGGCCGGGACGCCGTCCAGCGAGCTCCCGTCGATGCGGACGAACGCCAAGGCCAGCCGGTCGGCGTCGACCTCGGTGACGCCGAGCAGCCGGGGGGTGCGGATGCCGTCGCCGGCGGCCAGCTCCGACACCAGCGCCTCGTGCTCGATCGACTGCTTCAGGGACGACGCGATCGCCTCGTCGCCCAGGCCGCGGAAGCGCAACCAGCGGTAGAAGCGGAACAGCAGGTCGTTGCTGCGCTCCTCGCGGCCGAGGACCTTGACGAAGAGGCCGCCTCCGCCGGTCGTGGTCCCGAAGAACGGCCGGGACCCCCGGGCGTCGACGGAGGCCGGGTGGACCTCGCTGACGTCGACGGCCGTCCGGCGCAGGGCCGCGGCGACCTGATCGGGGTCCAGGGGCCGCATCGGCCGCCCCAGCGCCAGCAGCACCGACGACGCGGCCAGGAACCCGCAGGCGATCGCGGCCAGGATGTCCCGCGGCAGCTCACTGCCGGCCAGGAGCACGTGGACGGCGCTGAGGGTGATGACCCCGACCGCCAGCCGCCGGTAGGGGACCGTCAGCAGCGGCCGGGCGACCAGGTAGATCGCCACCGCGATGGCCACGTTCCAGGAGCCCAGGCTCGTGGAGATGTCGGTCGCCCATGCCGGTGGCGTCTCGGCCAGGAGGCTGGGAGCCGGGGCATGACCGATGAGCCGGTCGACCAGGGCCAGCAGGGCCGCGGCGACCACGCCGGCCAGGAGCAGCCGGCCGAGCAGCATCCACTGGCGACGCCAGGCCAGCCAGGCCACCAGTCCGAGAGCGGCGAGCAGCGAGAGCGCCCGGATCGCGCCGAGGACGATGACGGCCAACCCTTCCGGCATGCCGCGGACGGCCCGGGTCAGGTCGGTCTCGAAGCCCAGCAGGGCGTCCCTGAGGACCGTCGCCAGCACCAGCCCGACCAGCAGCAGGATCAGCCCGCCGACCAGCCGCAGGAGGTCACGCGAGCTCCGCGCGAACTCGTACCGCTGGTCGCGGCCGGCCGGGCGTCCAGGGGTCGTCCCAGGGCTCGTCCCGGCGTCTTGGGAAGCCTCGGTGGCCATCGTCCGGTCGGCTCCAGGCTGCTGGGCTGGCAGGTCCGACCAGCCTAGCGTCATCCGGAACCAACTCCCGGACGACACGCTGCTCGTGTCCTGTCCGACACGCTGCGCATGGAGGATGCCAGCGGCGACGGCGACGGGATGGCCGCGACGATCATCCGCCAGACCGTGACGGCGACAGGGTGCAACGAGGCTATGGCTCGCCCCAGGCGTCGGCGCGCAGGAAGCGGCTGACGGCGAAGAACCAGACCGCGGAGAGGATCGCCACCAGCAGCAGCACCAGCAGCCAGGGCGCCGGCCGGGCCCAGCCGACGACCAGGGCCGCGACCGCCCCTGCGGCCAGGGCGGGACCGAGCGGTCCGAACACCGTGGACAGGCGCTCGGCGTCGACCAGCGCCCGCTCGCTGAGGACCAGGGCGAGCAGGCCCGCGGCCACGGCACCGGCCAGCAGCCACCCCGTGCCAGCGGGCGTGCGCCCGTCGTGGGCGTGGCCGATGAGGCTGACCATCCCGGCCCCAGCCGCCGTGATGGACCCCGTGATCGGGAGGTGGCTCATCACCCAGCTCGACAGCGCGCCACCGTCGGCCCTGGGCAGCCGGCGACCCACCAGATCGAAGTAGATCCACCAGAAGCCGAAGCCCAGCCACAGCGCCAGCAGCCCGGTGATGACCGTCTTGGCATCACGTTCGGCCGC
>DATLQA010000123.1:0-16849 GCA_035535495.1 Actinomycetota bacterium
CGCCAGAAGTGCTGCATGGCGCCGTCCACCCGGACCGCGACGCACTGGAGCTGGCCGTGCGGGTCGCCGTAGGTGGCCTGTACCAGCGTCGGACCGGAGTATGCCAGCCCGGTCCCGAACCGCGGCCCGTCGTGCCAGCCGCCGCCGTCGCGCCACACCTCCTGGAGCTGGCCACCGCCGACCAGCACCACCACCACGAAGTTCCCCGGCGCACCGTAGTCGGCCTGCACGAACCCGGGAACGCCGGCGCAGTCGGCCGGGCCGAAGACCCCACCGTCGTTCCAGGGCCCGCGGCCACCGCCCCCGGTCCACCAGTGGCGCAGCCGGCCGCCGGTGGTGCGGTAGACGAGCTCGAGGTTGCGGTTGTAGGTGGTGCCGATCAGCGTCGGGCAGACCGCCGCGTCGGCAGCGAACGAGCTGGCCGCGCTCCAGGTCCACGGCGGCTCGCCCTCGCGCCAGCGGTGCAGCACCCGGCTGCCGGCCGCGCCGGCCACCTCGAAGTTGCGGTGCAGCGCGCCGTTGCCGCTCTCGTAGAGGTTGCCGTTGTGCAGCCGGCGCTTGGTCCACGGGTCGGGGTTGACGTTGCGCACCGCCGCCTTGGCGTACAGGTCGATGTTGGCCTCGCCGTAGCCGACCCAGCCGTACCCGCCCATGCCCCAGCCGGTGCCCCAGCTGTTCTTGATCAGCCACGCCTGCTGCGCGTCGTCGTAGCCGACGACCAGAACGAAATGCGTGCCGCGCAGGGCGTTGGTCGGGGCGGTGCTCCTGCGGTAGACGCCCGAGGTGTAGCCGTCGAAGTCGCTCCAGATCTCCAGCCAGGCGATCACCGGGCCGACCGTGTCGATCCAGTTCTTGCAGTCCTGCACCGAGCCGGGCCATTCGAAGGCGAGGCCCCGCACCGAGCGGCCGCTGCGGTCGGGGGTCGGGAGGTAGGGCGGGTCGTTGGTCGTCCACGGGAAGGAGCCGGGGTCGCACAGGCCGCTGGCCGCGAAGAAGTCGGAGACCTTCTTGAGGGTGCCGTAGTCCGCGCAGGTCGCCCCGATACCGCGGTGGAGGTCGCCCTCGGACAGCCGCGTCCACATGGCGTGCTCGATGCGCATCATCGCCTCGACCAGCGCGACGCCGGTGAAGGCCCAGCACGAGTTGCAGGGGTTCTGGTCCCGCACGCTGGTGATCCAGTTCTGCCCCCAGCGGTTGCGCCAGTCGACCGCGGCGGCGGCACCCGCCTCCGGCGGCTCGCCGGCCTCCCGCGCCTCCAGGACGTCGTGGAGGCCGAGGCGGCGCAGTGTCCGCTCGGGCACGACCGCGCGGACCTCGTCGACGGTGACGATGCCGCGCTCGAACCGGCGCACCGCGAGATACGGGTTGGGCCCCGCGTCGAGCAGCTCCCGCAGGTCGAGCGCTGCCGTCTCGTCCGCGTGCGGGAGGCCCTCCGGGCTGGCGCCGAGCCCCCACTCCGGGACCGTGTCCTGGTCGGCATCCTGCCGCGTCTGCCACCCGAGCGCCTGTTCGTCGAGCAGGCGACGGAGCTCGCCATAGGTCGCCACGCGGCACCCCCCACTCTCCACGGTTATCCCAAACCGGGCACGCGCACCTGACTATGCTTGGCCGGCTTGTGCGGGGTCAATGGTCGATCGGGAACCGGCCAGCTAGCGGCCGCCGGCGACGCGGAGCACGGTACCTGAGGTGTACGACGCCTCCGGCCCGAGGAGCCAGGCGATCGCCGCGGCGACCTCCTCCGGCCGGCCCGGCCGGCCCAGTGGCGTGGCGGCGCCGATCCGGGCGGGGCGGTCGGGGTCGCCGGCGGCGGCGTGGATGCCGGTCTGGATGACCCCGGGCGCCACCGCGTTGACCCGGATGCCCTCCGGTCCCAGCTCCTTGGACAGCCCCACCGTCATCGCGTCGACCGCGGCCTTGGTGGCGGCGTAGTGCACGTACTCCCCCGGGCTGCCCAGCGTCGCCGCTGCCGAGGACACGTTGACGATCGCGCCGCCGGCGCCGCCGAGGCTGCGGGACATGACCCTGGCGGCGAACTGGGCGCACAGCAGGTACCCGACCAGGTTGACCTCCACCACCCGCCGCAGCTCCGGCGGGGGCAGGTCGAGCAGCGGCCCGATGGGCCCGGTCACCGCCGCGTTGTTGACCAGCCCGGTGAGCCGGCCGAGGCTCGCCGCCGCGCCGAACAGGCGCGCGACCTCCTCGTCACGCACGGTGTCGGCCGGCACGGCGACGCAGCGTCCACCGATCGCACCGATGGCCGCCGCCACCGACGCGGCCGCGGCCTGGTCCTGGTGGAAGCCGATGACCACGGCGTGGCCGTCCGCGGCGAGCCGCCTGGCGGTGGCGGCGCCGATCCCCCGGCTCGCGCCGGTCACCACCGTCACGGCATCGCTCATGGCGTGACGCTACCAGGCACGACCGGCTGGCACCGACGCCTGCCCGGCTCGGGAGCCTAGTTCCAGCTCAGGAAGCCGATCGAGTTGAGGAAGGTACGCTCGGGGCTGCCGTTGCGGAAGTGCCTCCAGACCTGCCCCTCGATGCCGATGCGCTCGGCGGCGTTGAGCTGCTTGTTGCCGTGCAGGAGCTTGCGCAGCCGCTTGGCGGCGCGGTCGCGCTCGTCCTGGCTGGGGGTCCTGTCCCCGCTGAACAGGCCGGAGACCTCCGCGATGAGTTCCCGCTCGACGCCGGCGTTGTGCACCGCCTCGCTCATCCGCCGGTCCCGACGCTCTCGGAATATCCCCACGCCCGCCTCCCGGATCCGCCCTGGCTGGCCAGACGACGGCGGCACCGGCGCACCGTCTCCCCGTAGCGTAGAACGCGACCGGACCGGACCCAACGGTGACCGGCGGGCCGGGCTAGGAAAGCTTGTCGTAGTCGGTCCGGGCGATGCAGTCGACCACCGCGTCGTCATCGAAATCCGCCGAGCCCGGCACCGTCGGCACGAACCCGACCAGCACGCCGTCCCGCAGCACCTGCGCCTCCAGGCCGGCGGCCCCGTCGGTGTCCCACACCGCCTCACGGCCGTCCGGGATCACCACGCGGATGCCGAACTGGAACACGCCCGACCTGGCCACGTGCGCGAACACCCGCCGCTCCCGCAGCCGTTCCACCAGCTTGACGACCCGTTCCTCGTCCACTGAAGCGCATCCTCCCGCGACCTGTCGGCACCGGCTCCATCCTCCCGATCCCGCAAGCAAACCCTGGCCGGCATGAAGACGGCGTAAGGGCACGGTCGGGACGTCCGCGACCGTAGTGTCGCGCAGCCGCCGGTGCCGCGCATCGCGGGGCCAGGGCGGCGCGACAACCGGGTGGGGCATCTGCACAATGCATGCCGGACTTCGACCAGACGAGGCGGACCGCGATCGTGACAACTTCCATCGACCGACGTATCGCCGAGCAACTCGGCGTTGGTGAGCGACAGGTCGCCGCCGCCGTCGAGCTGCTCGACGGCGGGGCCACCGTCCCGTTCATCGCCCGCTACCGCAAGGAAGCGACCGGGTTGCTCACGGACGCGCAGTTGCGCACCCTGGAGGAGCGGCTGCGGTACCTGCGTGAGCTGGAGGAACGCCGCGCGGCGGTACTCGAGTCGATCCGCGCCCAGGGCAAGCTCGACGACCAGCTCGAGGCGCGCATCGCGGCGGCCGACTCCAAGGCGCGGCTCGAGGACATCTACCTGCCGTACAAGCCCAAGCGCCGCACCAGGGCGCAGATCGCCAGGGAGGCCGGGCTCGAACCGCTCGCCGAGGGCCTCCTGACCGATCCCGCGCGCGACCCGGAAGCGGCGGCCGCCGACTTCGTCGACGCCGGCAAGGGCGTGGCCGACACCGCGGCCGCGCTCGACGGCGCCCGCGCGATCCTGGCGGAACGGTTCGCCGAGGACGCCGACCTCATCGGTGAGCTGCGCGAGCGGATGTGGTCACGGGGCCGCCTGGTCTCGCGGGTCCGCGACGGCGTCCAGGAGGCCGGCGCCAAGTTCGCCGACTACTTCGACTTCGCCGAGCCGTTCACCAGGCTGCCCTCGCACCGGATCCTGGCGCTGTTCCGCGGCGAGAACGAGGAGGTCCTCGACCTCACCTTCTCCCCGGACGAGGCGTCCGAGCCGCAGGCCGGTCCGGGCGGCTACGAGCTCGAGGTGGCGCGGCGCTTCGGCATCGCCGAGGCGGGCCGGCCGGCCGACGGGTGGTTGATGGACACGGTCCGCTGGGCCTGGCGGACCCGCATCCTCACCCGTCTCGCCGTCGACCTGCGCATGCGCCTGTGGCAGGCGGCGGAGGACGAGGCCGTCCGCGTGTTCGCGGTGAACCTCCGCGACCTGCTGCTCGCCGCCCCCGCCGGCACGCGCCCGGTGATGGGCCTGGACCCCGGCTACCGCACCGGGGTGAAGGTCGCGGTGGTCGACGCGACCGGCAAGGTGGTGGCGACCGAGACGATCTACCCGCACCAGCCGCAGCGGCGCTGGGACGAGGCGGTCGCGGTGCTCGAGCGGCTGGCGCGCACCCACCGGGTCGAACTGGTCGCGATCGGCAACGGCACCGCCTCGCGGGAGACCGACAAGCTCGCTGGCGAGCTGGGCAGGCTGCACCCGGACCTGAAGCTCACCAAGGTGGTGGTGTCGGAGGCCGGCGCGTCGGTGTACTCGGCCTCGGCCTACGCCTCCCAGGAGCTGCCCGGGCTGGACGTGTCGCTGCGCGGCGCGGTGTCGATCGCGCGCCGGCTGCAGGACCCGCTGGCCGAGCTGGTCAAGATCGATCCCAAGTCGATCGGGGTGGGCCAGTACCAGCACGATCTCTCCGAGGCAAGGCTGTCGCGCTCGCTGGACGCGGTGGTGGAGGACTGCGTGAACGCGGTCGGCGTCGACGTCAACACCGCCTCGGTGCCGCTGCTGACCCGCGTGTCGGGCATCGGGGAGACCCTCGCGGCCAACATCGTGCTGCACCGCGACGCCAACGGGCCGTTCGGCTCCCGCCGGGCGCTGACCAAGGTCCCCCGCCTCGGCCCGAAGGCGTTCGAGCAGTGCGCCGGCTTCCTGCGCATCCCCGGCGGTGACGACCCGCTCGACGCCTCGAGCGTGCACCCGGAGGCCTACCCGGTGGTGCGCCGCATCCTGGTGGCGACCACCAGGGACATCGCCGCGCTGATCGGCAACGCCGCGGTGCTGCGCGCGGTCGACCCGAAGGCGTTCGTCGACGACACCTTCGGCCTGCCGACCGTGTCCGACATCCTCAAGGAGCTGGAGAAGCCGGGCAGGGACCCGCGTCCGGCCTTCAAGACGGCCGCCTTCGCCGAAGGCGTCGACAGCATCACCGACCTCAGCGCCGGCATGCTGCTCGAAGGCGTGGTCACCAACGTCGCCGCCTTCGGCGCCTTCGTCGACGTCGGCGTCCACCAGGACGGCCTGGTCCACGTCTCGGCGATGTCGAGGGCGTTCGTCTCGGACCCGCGCGACGTGGTGAAACCGGGCGACGTGGTGCGCGTGAAGGTGCTCGACGTGGACGTCCCGCGCAAGCGCATCTCGCTCACCCTGCGGCTCGACGACGACCCCGCCGACCGTGCCGCCCGGCGCCCACCCGCTGGTGCCGGACGCCGTGACCGCCCGCCGAGCACCCGCGAGCGACCGCCGCGGCAGCGCCGCGACCAGCCGCCCGACACCGCCCTTGCCGACGCCTTCCGCCGCGCGGGCTTCGACCAGCGCAAGGACCGGCGGGAGCGCTGAGGCGTCGACGTAGCCGCTGGCGCGGGGCCGTCCCGGCGGCCGCTCGCGGTGGCCAGCTTGCCGGTAAGCTGCCTGCGCAGCCGAGCTACTGTTGACCCTCCCGGGGAGCCTTCGTGGAGGAACCGCACCAGCCGGACCAGCGATTCACGCTGGCGAACGAGCGCACGCTGCTGGCCTGGGTCCGCACCGCGCTGGCGCTCGACGTCGGCGGGCTCGGTGTCATCCGGTTCGCTCCCGAGCTCGGCCCCACCGGTGGACGCGAGACCATCGGCATCGCCCTGATCCTGCTCGGCGCGATCAGCGCCGGACTTGGCTACGGCCGCTGGGCGACCATGGACCGGGCGCTGCGCACCGGATCGCCACTCCCACCCTCCGGCGCCCTCAAGCTGCTCGCCTACAGCCTGGCCGCGCTGTCGCTGGTGACCGTCGCGCTGATCATCGGACGGGCGCTGGTCGGATGACGCGGCGGTCACCCGGATGAGCGGCCTGGCCGTGTGGCGGCTGCGTGCCGCCGAGGGTGAGCGCCTGGCGCGCGGCCCGGTCGAGGCCGGGCCGGCCGAGCTGCTGCCGGCCGGGGTCACCGTCGACCGGCTGCTGGCCGGCCGGGCCGGCGGGTTCGCCGAGGCGCTGGCCGGACCGGCCGCCGGGCCCGTCCCCACGGGGACCGCCCCGGCGGTCCCGGTCGGCGGCCAGGAGGTGTGGGCGGCCGGGGTGACGTTCTGGCGCAGCCGGGAGGCGCGCATGGAGGAGGCCGAGGCCGCCGAGCCCGACATCTACGACCGGGTGTACGAGGCGGAGCGCCCCGAACTGTTCCTCAAGGCCGCCCCTGGCCGCAGCCGCGGCCCCGGCGAACCGGTCGGCATCCGGGCCGACTCCGGCTGGGACGTGCCAGAGCCCGAGCTGGCGCTGGTGATCGACTGCCGCGGGGAGATCGTCGCCTACACCATCGGCAACGACCTGTCGTCGCGGTCGATCGAGGGCGAGAACCCGCTCTACCTCCCCCAGGCCAAGACCTACCTGGGCAGCTGCGCGCTCGGCCCGGCGCTGGTGCCGGTCGCCGAGGCGCCGGCGTTCGAGGACCTGGAGATCCGCATGGTGGTGGTCCGCGACGGCGGCGAGGCGTTCGCCGGCTCGGTGCCGCTCAGCGGCATGCGCCGCCGCCCGGCCGAGCTGGTGGACTGGCTGTTCCGCGCCCAGGAGTTCCCGGTCGGCGCGGTGCTGCTCACCGGGACCTCGATCGTCCCGCCGTCCGAGTTCACCCTGCGCGCCGGCGACCTGGTGACGATCACCGTCCCCGGGCTCGGGGAGCTGAGCAACCCGGTCGAGACGGTCCCGGCCTGAGCCGCCCGCGCCGGTAGGACCACGCGGATGGGCCGGCGGTCACTCCGCCTGCTCCGGTAGGTCGCGCAGGCGCGGCATGGGCGACGGCAGCAGGAACAGGACGCCGGCGAGCGCGCCCACCGTGGCGACCCAGAGCGCCCCGCGCAGCCCGATGGTGCTGCCCAGCCAGCCGCCGAGCAGCCCGCCGAGCGGCCGGACGCCGTAGTTGACCACCATGTAGGCGCCCTGGAAGCGTGCCCGCAGCCGGTCGGGCACCAGCGCCTGGAAGATCGATCCGGCCGCGATGTCGAGCAGCATGACCCCGAGCCCGGAGCCGAACTCGGCCAGGAACAGCATCGCCAGCACCACCGGCCTGGGCCCGCCGGCCGCCGGCACCAGCAGCAGCGGCGCGGGGAACAGGGCGCAGCCGACGATGAACGCGGGCCCGATGCCGATGCGGCGGGCGACCCGTCCGGTGACCATCGACCCGATCACGGCGCCGGCCGCGCCCGCGCCGAGGACCAGCCCGAGCGTGCCTGGCGCCACCCCGAGCGCCCGCGTCGCGTAGAGGACGAAGATGGCGAAGAAGGCGAAGTTGAACAGGTTGATCGTGGCCGAGGCCGCCAGCGACGCCCGCAGCAGCGGCTGCCGCCAGAGGAAGCGCGCCCCGGCGGCGAGGTGGCCCTTGGCCGCCTGCTCGGTCGGCGGCTCCGGCGGGTCGATGCGCCTGAGGAGCACCGCGGAGCCGAGGAACGACACCACGTCCGCCAGCAGCGCCACCGGCGCGGAGAGGACCTGGACCAGGAGGCCGCCGAGGCTCGGCCCGCCGACGTAGGAGAGCGCCCGGCTGCCGTTGAGGAGCTGGTTCGCCTCCACGTAGCGCTCGCGCGGGACGATCGAGACGACCAGCGTGCTGTAGGAGACGGAGAACAGCACGCTGAGCGTCCCCATGAGGAAGGCGACCACGTAGAGCTGCTCGATGGTCAGGATGCCGACGGCGTAGGCGACCGGGACCGTCAGGAGCAGGAACGCGCGCCCGAGGTCGGCGGCGATCATCACCTGCCGCCGCCGGCCGCGGCGGTCGACCCAGGCGCCGAAATGGAGGGCGAAGAGCAGGTTGGGCAGGAGCGCCGCCGCGGTCAGGTAGCCCATCTGGGCCGCGCCGGCGTCCAGCACCAGCACCGCCACCAGCGGCATCGCGATGATCGTGATCTGGTCGCCGACCAGCGAGGCGACCTGGCCCGTCCAGAAGCGGCGGAAGGTGTCGCTCTCGTGCAGCAGCGCCGGCGCGGCGACCACGGTCAGCTCCCCTCGCGGGGGTAGCCGGCGAACATGAACATGACCGGCCGCCCGCCCGGAGGACGCCGGTCCGGGTCGTAGGCGTTGAGGATCTCCCAGATCCGCCCCCCGACCTCGACGAGCTCCTCCGGCGTGAGCCGCACGACGGTGTCGCTGAGCTGATAGGCGTCGCGCCACGCCGGCGCCTCGCCCGGCATCCGCTCGAACCAGGCCGCCAGCTCCTCGAACCAGCGCTCGGCGATCACCGAGCCGAGCGCGCCGACCGCCTCGGCCGTCTCCGAGGTCGCCTTCCAGCTGGTGAACAGCGCGGTCGCGCGCCACGGGCGCTCCCGCCCGCGCCCGCCCCCCGCCTCGGTGACCAGGCCGTACTTGGCCAGCTGGCGGAGGTGGAAGGAGCAGCTCGCCGGGCTCTGGCCGATGCGCTCGCCGGCCTGGGTCGCGGTCAGCGGTCCCTCGCGCCGCAGCAGCCCGACCAGCCGGAGGCGGGTCGGGTGGGCCAGCGCGCGCAGGGCGCGCGGGTCGGTGAGCTCGATGGTCCGCTGTTGCGTCATATCGAAAGGATACTTTCGAAAGAAAGCTTTCGTCAACCGGGATGCGGACAGTTGCCCAGCGTGGTGCTTCGGCGGTCAGCGCTTGCGCAGCCGCAGGGCGGTCCAGCCGCCGTCGGCGGTCCAGCCGCCGTCGACCGGCAGGGCGACGCCGTTGACGAAGCCGCTGCGGGCGGGATCGGCCAGGAACGCGACCGCGGCGGCGATGTCGTCGGGCGAGGCGAACCGGCCCATCGGGACCTGCTCGACGATGTCGCTGTCGGTGTACGCCCCACTCGCCTGGTCGGCGACGTCCATCTCGGTCTTCACCCAGCTCGGGCAGACCGCGTTCACCCGCACGCCGCGGCCGCCCCACTCGGCGGCCAGGGTGCGGGTCAGGCCGACCAGGCCGTGCTTGCTGGCGTTGTAGGCGGCACGGTCGGCGATGCCCTGCAGCCCGGCGATGGAGGCGACGTTGACGATCGACCCGCTCCCCGCCCGCAGCATCGCCCGGCCGAGTGCCTGGCAGAGCAGGAACGGGCCGGTCAGGTTCACCTCGAGCACCCGCCGCCACCGGTCAGGGGCGGTGTCCTCCGCCGGCTCGAGCAGCGAGATGCCGGCGTTGTTGATCAGCACGTCGACACGGCCGAACCGTTCCACCACCCGCCCGGCCAGCGCCGCCACGTCGGCGTCGGCGGCGACGTCCCCGGTCACCGCGAACGCCTCGACGCCCCGCTGGCGCACGGCCTCGAGCGCTTCCGTCGGCTCCCGCAGGTCGGTCAGGGCGAGCGCGTAGCCCTCGTCCGCGAGCACCTCGGCCACCCGCCGTCCGATCCCCCGCGCGGCGCCCGTGACCACCGCGACCGCTCCGGTCGGACCCATGCACAGCTCCTCTCACGGCTTCCGCACGAGCGCCGCCTTGGCTTCGGCGACGCCACCCAGCTCGCCGTCAAGCAGCGGCGCGCGCCCGGCCGCCGTGGTGGTCGCCGCTCACGGCTTGTCGATCCGCTCCGCCACCCAGGGCGCGAGGCGCTCGCCGGGCATGCCGGTGCCGGCCCGCCGGCGGGCCGGCAGGCCGATCTCGGCCCAGACCACCTTCCCCGCCCAGCTGGGGTCGACGCCCCACCCGCGGCTCACCGCGGCCACCAGGCCGAGACCGCGGCCGGTGAGCGAGTCCGGCTGGCCCTGTCGCCGCGACGGCAGCGCGGACGACCGGTCCCTGACGCTGACGCGGACCCGGTCGGGGTGGAGCTCGAGGCTGAGCGTGAGCCGGGTGCCGGCGTGCAGGACCGCGTTGGTGACCAGCTCGCAGCTGACCAGGACCAGCTGGTCATCGACCTGCGGCGGCAGCGCCTGGCGGTCGGAGAAGGCGTGGACGAAGCGGCGTGCCATGGCCGGGCTGGACCGGTCAGGGCGCAGCTCGATCCGCTCGACCATGGCTGCCGCGCGGCGCCCGTCCCCGGTCTCGCCGACCGGCAGTTCGGCGCCCCGCCGGCTGCGCTCAGCCGGTGGCGCCTGGGGGCGGCCGACCGCCCCGCGGCTCCCGGCCGCCGGGTGCGCGTGCTCGACCAGCTGGGAGATCGCGGAGCAGCACAGGATGGCGACGTCGTCCGACAGGTCTCCCCCGTTGGCGCCGCGGACCGCCGCCAGCAGGTCGTCGAGCACCGTGTCGAGGTCGTCACCGGCCGCCAGCAGGCCGGAGACGGTCTCGACCAGCGCGTCGATCCCGAAGCGTTCCACCGAGCCCGGTTCCTGCAGCCCTTCGACCAGCCCGTCCGTGTAGCACAGCAGGGTCCACCCGTGCCCGACCTCGAGCGTCATGGCCTGCCAGTCGTAGCCGTCGTCGTGGATGCCGAGCGCCGGGCCGCCAGGCACCTCCTCCACCCGGACCTGGCCCGCGCGGACCAGCAGCGGCGGTGGATGGCCGGCCAGCGCGAGCGTGACCTTGGTGCGGTCGGGGCTGATCCAGGCGCAGCAGACGGTGGTGAACATCTCCTCCGACGGCCGGTTGCGGACCAGCACCTTGTCCAGGCCGTCCAGCAACGCGGCCGGCCCGTGACCGGAGAGGACCAGGCCCTGCCAGGCGGCCCGCAGGGCGACCCCCACCGCCGCCTCGTCCGGCCCGTGGCCGGCGACGTCGCCGATCAGCGTGGCGACGGTGCCGTCGGGCAGCTCCAGGGCGTCGTAGAAGTCCGCACCGAGCAGCGCTCGCTCCTGACCCGGCTGGTAGCGGGTGCGGAGCAGCAAGCTCGGGTCCCGCAGCGACAGGACGGGCAGCAGCCCGTTCTGCAGCCGTCGGGAGAGCTCGGCCTGGGTGTGCGCCTCGGCGAGCTGCCGTTCGCGCTCCGCCAGCTTCCGCGCGGCCAGCTCCCGCTGCACCGTCAGTGCGGCGAGGACCAGGCTGGTGGCCATCACCGCTCCGGTGGACGTCTGGCCGAGGAGGAAGCGCTCGGTCGGCGACGACGCCACGTACGGGCCGTGACCGTGCGCCGACAGCCACACCACCTCCGCGGACACGAACAGGCTGGCGATGGCCGCGCCGGCCTGGCGGAACCGGACCGCCGCCCAGACCAGCGCCGGGAACACCACGAACGGCCGCGCCGTGGAACCGGTCAGGCCGGCGTCGGCCACCAGGACCAGGGTGGCGGCCAGCGCCACCGCCTCCAGCACCCGGCCGAGTCCTGGCCGCCGCCGCCGCCCCCAGGCGGAACCGGCCAGCAGCAGCAGCGGCGCGACGGTGAGCTCGCCCGAGGCGTCGCCGAGCCACCAGACCGCCCACGCGGCCCGCACGTCACCGCCGGACACGATGCCGCTCAGCCAGAGGCTCGACACCCCGACGGTGGCGCTGATCGCCGTGGCCAGCAACGCGGCCAGGCCCGCCAGGGCGAGCACGTCACGGACCCGGTCGATTTCCCGGCGGAAGCCGGCACGACGGAGCAGCCAGGCGCCGGCCACCGCCTCCAGCGTGTTGCCGAACCCGATCGCCGCGCTCACCCAGAGCGGCACCGAGGTGGTGGCGTTGAACAGGAAGGCGCCGAGGAACACCCCGACCGCTGCCCGCGGGCCGAACAGCAGGACGGCCGCGAGCCCGATCCCGCTCGGCAGCCAGACCGGCGCGATGCTGGTGTGGACGAACCCGAGCGCGAACGCCGCCTTGGCCGCGGCCACGTACACGGCGGCGAGCAGCAGCGTCCCGGCGAGATCGCTCGCCCACGTCCACCGGACACGTCCGCCTGCCCGACGCTCGGGCATCGCTAGGCACCCCACCTCCGGTGGGACCACGCCAGTCCGGCCCCACCACACCGGAGGTCCATCGCCGGAACCCCCCAAGGCTCCTGGCGGAACCCGGACCCTCGCTGCGGCCCATCGACTCCGGCCAGGAAGCGAACTCCACCCGCTCCGATCCTGCCGGCGACCGTCGTGCGGGCGCGCGAGCCAACGGTCACGGACTGGCACGCTACCACCCCCTCTGGCCGCAAGGAACCCAGGCAGGCAGACCCGGCCGAAAGCCGGCGAGCATGGGCGTTTATGCGCCTGAGCAGCCGCGAGAAATGACTATTCGGCGGGCGCAACCTCGCGCCGCGCGCTGACGCACAAAGATCGCGGACCGGGCTCCCTGGCGGCGTGCTCACGCTGGGCGTCTGCGGCGGGGGCGGCACCGGACGGATCGCGCGGCAGCATCAATCCCCCGTGCAATTCGACGATTACGTGCAAGACGGTCACCGCGGCTTCCCATATTGCCGGTCTCGACGTACCTTACCGGGTTATCAGGCAGGCGGGTTCCCCCCAGGCGACGAACCAGGTCCCGGCAGCCCGTGAAGAGCTCGGACAGGGTCCGCGTCACCCTGGCCGATCTGATGGTGAGGACGGTGTGGAGTGGCAGGTCGTCATGCCGCTGGGCAGAGGAGCCAACGCCCATATGTGATCGCGGGCGTCGCCGCGATCGTGCTGCTGGTGGTGGTCCTGGCGGCCCGGTTCCTGTTCGACAACGAGGGCCGCCCGTTGCTGGCCCAGCGCAGCCGGGACTGCGTCGGCCTCACCGTGGTCTCCTCGCCCGACAAGGCCGATCTGATGCAACAGCTCGCCGCGGCGTACGTGCGCACCGGACCGACCGCCAACGGGCGCTGCGTCCAGGTCAGCGTCGCCGCCAAGGAGTCCGCCCCCGCGGCGATCGCGCTCGACGGCTGGAACACCGCCGTGGACGGGCCCAGACCGGACGTGTGGTCGCCGAGCTCGACCGGATGGGTCGGGCTCATGCAGGCGCAACGCGCCGCCGACCACCTCCCCGACATCGTCCCGCCCGAGCTCCCGTGGGTGGCCACCACGCCGCTGGTCCTGGCGATGCCGCGACCGGTCGCCGAGGGCCTCGGCTGGCCGCGGAAGCAGCTCACCTGGATCGAGGCGCTCGGCCTGGCGCTGCGAGGGTGGGGCTCGGTCGGCAAGCCGCAACTCGGCGCGTTCCGCATGGGCGCCAGCGACGCGTTCGTGTCCACCGCCGGGCTCAGCACGCTGATCGGGTCGAGCTACGCGGCGGTCCAGTACGTCACCCACCAGCCGACACCTCCCAACCTGACCGTGCTCCGCAACGAGCAGGTCCAGCGGACCCTGCTCGGCTTCGACCGGGCGGTGAAGGAGCGGGCGGTGAGCACCGCGGCGTTGCTCACCAAGCTCAGGCAGGCCGAGCAGCGGGACCCGCGGCTGGTGCCGCGGGTGATGTCGGCGCTGATCGTCGAGGAGAAGTCCGTCCTGGACTACAACCAGGGCAAGCTCGGCGCCGCGCCGGGCGGCAACGGCCAGCAGTCCGCCCCCAAGGTGCCGCTGGTCGCGACCTACCCGCCCGACGGCACCGTGCTCTCCGACCACCCCTACGTCGTGCTCAACACCCCCTGGGTGGACGCCGCCAAGCGGGTCGCGGCCGGCGGCTTCCTCCAGTTCCTCCAGGGCGACCGGGGGCAGGCCGCGTTCCTGCAGGCCGGCTTCCGCAACCACAAGGGGGAGGCCGGGCCGCTCGCCATACCCGAGAACGGCCTGCTCGGCGACCAGCAGATGAAGCCGCTGCCCACGCCGGAGCCGACCGTCCTCGGCGCGCTCGTCAAGGCGTACTCGCAGAACCGCAAGAAGGGCAACCTGCTCTCCCTCATCGACGTGTCCGGGTCGATGAAGGAACTGGTGCCCGGCACCAACTCCTCCCGGATGGACCTGGCCAAGCAGGCCGCCCTTGGAGCGATCCCGCTGCTGAGCGACGAGGGCAACTTCGGCCAGTGGATCTTCTCCACCGACCTGGATGGCACCCGCGACTACCGCCAGCTGATCTCCCTCGGCCCGATGGGCGCGGAGATGACCAACGGCAAGACCCGGCGGGACAACACCCTGGGCCTGGTGTCCCAGCTGCAGGCGACCAACGGCGACACAGGCCTGTACGACGCCACCTTCGCGGCGGTGACGTACATGCAGAAACAGTTCAAGGCCGACCGGCTCAACCTGGTGGTGCTGATCACCGACGGCCGCAACGACAACCCGGCCGGAGGCCTCAGCCTGGACCAGCTGCTCCAGCAGCTGCGGGCCCAGCGCGAGCGGGTCATCCATATCGTGGCGATCGGCTACGGCCCCGAGGCCGACCAGGCGGTCCTGCGCCAGATCGCCGGTGCCTCCCAGGGCGTCGCCATCGAGGTCCGCGACCCCCGCGACATCCAGCGAGCGTTCATCCAGGCGTTGCAGCGCTTCTGACGACCACCCGTGGGCAGGGCCACTCGTACGGTTCGTCCGCCGGCCCGATCCGGGCCGGCGGGGGTGTGTAGGCTATGCGGCATGGACTCGCCTTCCTTCGACGCTCCGCCGGCGTCCCAGGGGGTCCTGTCGCAGGAGCCGCCGAGCTCGCTGCCCAGGGGGCCACACGGCCTACCCCGCGACGTGGTGGTGAAGTCGCAGCGCACGCGGCTGCTCCGCGCGCTGATCGAGGTGGTGGCCGAGAAGGGCTACCCGGCCACCACCGTGGCCGACGTCATCAGCCGCGCCGGCGTCTCGCGCACCACCTTCTACCAGCAGTTCAAGGACAAAGAGGACTGCTTCCTGGTGGCCTACCGCAAGGGCGGGGACGCGCAGTACCGCAAGGTCTGCGAGGCGGTGCGGTCGGCTTCGGACCCGCTGGAGCAGCTCCGCCGCAACGTGCGCGCCTACCTGGCGGAGCTGATGGCCTTCCCGTCGTCCGCGCGGGCCTTCCTGCTCGAGGTCCCCGCCGCCGGACCGCGCGCCCTGGCGATCAAGGACATGCTGGTGCTCGGCTACGTCGAGCTGCTGGCGTACCTGTACAGCCGCTTCCGCGAGCACCGCGAGGACCTTCCCGAACTGCCCGCCGAGGTCTTCCGTGCCGCCGTCGCCGCGGTCGACGACCTGGTCCTGCGCTGGATCCGTGACGGCCGGCTCAGCGAGCTGGGCAAGCTGGAGCCGATCGCCGTCTATCTGGAGCTGGCCATGTTCGGGCTGCCCGACGCGGCCGGACCCCTGGCGCCGGTCTGAGTCCTCGCGACCTCGGCCGGACCGGTGGGTTGACAGTCGGAACCGGCTGCGTAGTCTCTACCTCAGTTGTAAACATCCGAGTACGCAACTCCCACGGGCAGCCGAGGCGGCAGGCGGTGGCGCCCGCCCCGGCTGGGTATGTCATGGAGGAGCCCGACCGAGGAGGTCCGCATGGTGGGAGGAACAGGAACCGCGACCGTACCCAGGCGTGCATGGCTGCTGGTGCTGCTGGTGCTGGTGCTGGCCGCGGCAGGTTGTGGGCGCAGCTCGGGCGACCGCAAGGCGGGCGCCGCCGACCCCGGCATCACCGACAGCAGCATCAAGCTGGGTGGCTCCTATCCGTTCAGCGGCCCGGCCTCCGCCTACGGCACGATCGCCAAGGGAGCCAACGCGTACTTCAAGTTCATCAACGACCAGGGCGGCGTGAACGGGCGCAAGATCGAGTTCGTCACCTACGACGACGGCTACGAGCCGCAGCGCGCCCTCACCAACGCCAAGAAGCTGGTCGAGCAGGACAAGGTGTTCGCGCTGTTCAACACTCTTGGGACCGCCAACAACATCGCCATCTGGGACTACGCCAACCAGCAGAAGGTGCCGCAGGTGTTCGTCGCGACCGGCTCCTCCGTCTGGGGCAAGAGCGTCGACGCCCACCCGTACACCATTGGCTGGCAGCCGAACTACCTGACCGAGGCGAAGGTCTACGCCGAGCACCTGAAGAAGACCAAGCCGAACGCCAAGGTCGCCGTGCTGTACCAGAACGACGCGTACGGCAAGGAGCTGCTCGGCGGGTTCGAGGCCGGCATCGCCGCCTCCGGCGTCAAGGTGGTCGACAAGCAGCCCTACGAGGCCACCGCCCCGACGGTCGCCTCCCAGGTCAAGAAGCTGGCCGGCTCCGGCGCCGACGTCTTCCTCGACATCACCACGCCGAAGTTCGCCGCCCAGGCGATCGCCACCGTGGCGCAGACCACCTGGAAGCCGCTGCACATCCTCAACAACGTGGCCGCCTCCAAGGCGCAGGTCCTCAAGCCGGTCGGTCTGAAGAACGCGCAGGACATCGTCTCCACCGCCTACGTCAAGGACCCCGAGGACGCGCAGTGGGCCAACGACCCGGCGATGGTCGCCTACAAGACCAACCTGGCCAAGTACGAGTCTGGCGCTGACGCCAACGACCCGTACAACGCCTACGGCTGGGCGGTGGCGAACAACATGGTCGAGGCCCTTAAGCAGATGAAGCAGCCGACCCGCGCCGCGCTGATGGACGCGGCCCGGAACCTCAACCTGGAGATCCCGCTGCTGCTGCCGGGCATCAAGGTCCAGACCAGCGGCTCGAGCGACGGCTACCCCATCGAAGCCATGCAGATCACCCAGTTCAAGGGCGAGAACTTCCAGCTCCAGGGCGAGGTCATCCAGGCAGCCTCCCAGTAGGCCTGCTGGACACGACGGGCGTGCGCCCCCGCCGCCGGCCCGGGCGCCC
>DATLQA010000124.1:0-2630 GCA_035535495.1 Actinomycetota bacterium
GGCCGGGGTCGCACCGGCCGCCCGTGCGCAGCTGGTCGGGCTGGGCCGCGCCCACCCGCTGGCCATGGCGCTGCTGGCCGACGCCGCCGTCACCAGCACCGTCCCCGACAGTCTGGCCGAGGTCCCCGACCTCGTCTCGGCCCTGCTGGAGTCGCTGCTCCGCGGCGCGCCGACCGACGCCCACGTGACCGGGCTGGTCGCCTGCGCCATCGCCTGGCTGACCACCGAGGAGCTGCTCCGGGAGGTGGTGGGCGCCAACGCGCCCGCGGTGTGGGCGTGGCTGGAACAGCGGCCGTTCGTCGCCGGCGGGCCGCATGGGCTCTGGCCCCACGACCTCGCCCGGGACGTGCTGGACGCCGAGTTCGAGCGCCGCTCTCCGGAGCGGTACCGGTCGTTGCACCGGGTCGTCCACGACCATGTGGTGGCCGGCCTGCGCGCCGCCACCGGGCCCGACCGGCAGCTCCTGGCTCAGCACCTGCTGTACCTGCACCGCAAGAGCCCGCTCACCGCCGTGTTCTACGCGTTGCGCGCGCAGGGCTCGGCCGCGGTCGTGCCCGCACGCCGCCAGGAGCACGACCAGGTCCTCTCGATCATCGAAGGGTTCGAAGGCCCGGCATCCGCCCAGCTCGCCGAGGGCTGGCTGGCGGAGCAGCCCGACTCCCTCAGCGTGGTCCGGGACAGCGAGGGCGTGGCCGCCTTCGCCTACCACGTGCTCCACCCGACCGGCTCGTCGATGGAGCACCGGGACCCGGTCACCCGGGCCGTGCTCGAGCACGTCGCGGCGGCGGGGCCGGTCCGCCCTGGCGAGCAGGTCGACATCGTCCGCTTCCTCAGTGGCCGGCGTGAGCACCAGCGCGACCGGTACGCGGTGCTGGCCGGCCCGGTGTCGTCGCTGCCTTTGTGGGTGTCGCGCCCGCTCGCGTGGTCGTTCGTGCTCGTCCTCGACGACGAGTTCTGGGGGCCGTTCTTCGACTACCTGGCGTTCGGCCGGGAACTGGAGATCGAGACCGGCGGGCTGTCCTATGTCGCCTACGGCTGCGACTGGCGGCGCATCCCGTTCGACCGGTGGCTGGACCTGATGACCGAACGGGAGCACTCAGGCGGTACCGGGCCCCCGCCGGCCTCCCTGCTGCGCCCGCCGCCGCTCGACCGGGCACGCTTCGCCGCCGCCGTCAGGTCCGCTCTCGGTGACCTGCACCGGCCCGACCGGCTGGCGGCAAGCCCGCTGATGGGCTCCTCGCTGGCCACGGCCCCAGGCGGTCCCAGCGCCGACCGGCTCCGCGTGAGCATCGAGGACGCCGTCGGCTGCCTGGGGAACGAGCCCAAAGGCGACCTGCTGCGGGCGGTGCTACAGCGCACGTTCGTCCGCGCCGCCCCGACCCAGGAGGCCGCCGCCGAGGTGCTGGGCCTGCCCTTCAGCACCTACCGGCGCCACCTGGCCCGGGCGCTCGAGCAGGTCACCGACCTGCTGTGGGCGGTGGAGATCGGCGAGGTCCGGCTGCCGCCGGCCCGCTCGGGCGGCGATTGAGCGGCAACTGACCACCGTCTGACCTGGAGAGTGAGCACCGGTCCGGTTGACGCTGCCATGCATCGGTTCCTGACACCCTCGGAGGTGCATGGTGGCGGAGATTCTCGTGCTGGGCGCGGGCCTGGGCGGCCTGTCGACGGCCATGCTGCTCGCTCGCGGCGGACACCAGGTGACGGTCCTCGAACGCGACCCGGCCGAGCCGCCGCCGGCGGACCAGGCGTGGGAGGCGTGGGAACGCCGCGGGATCAACCAGTTCCGCCTCCCGCACCTCATGCTGCCGCGCTGGCGCGCCCAGATGGAGCAGGAGCTCCCCGAGGTCCTCGACGAGCTGACGGCCGTGGGTGGCCTGCGCCTGAACATGCTCGCCATGCTCCCCGAGACCCGGCGCGGCCCGCTGCGTGACGGAGACGAGCGGTTCGAGACCGTGACCGCCCGTCGGCCGGTGCTCGAGGCGGCCGTGGCCGCCGTGGCCGGCCGCACCCCGGGTGTCACCATCCGGCGGGGCGTCGCCGCCACCGGTCTGCTCGCCGACCCGCTCCCGGGAACCCGGACTCCCCATGTCCGGGGGGTGCTGACCGCGGGCGGCCGGGCCGTTCGCGCCGACCTGGTGGTCGACTGCGGCGGCCGGCGCTCGGCCCTCGGGTCGTGGCTGGAGGCCGTCGGGGCCCGGCGGCCGGCCGAGGAGCGGGAGGACAGCGGCTTCGTCTACTACGCCCGCCACTTCCGCACGACCACCGGCGAGCTGCCGGCGGCCAGGTCGAACGTCCTCCAGCACTACGACTCGGTCTCACTCCTGGCCCTGCCGTCGGACAACGGCACCTGGAGCGTGGTCTTCACCACCAGCAGCCGGGACCCGGCCCTGCGGGCGTTGCGCGACCCGTCCCGCTGGGCCGCCGCCCTGGCGCGCTACCCGCTGGTCGCGCCCTGGGGCGAGGGCGAGCCGATCACCGGGGTCGACGCGATCGCCGGGATCGAGGACCGCCACCGGCGCCTCGTCGTCGACGACCGGCCCGTCGCCACCGGCGTGGTGGCCGTCGGCGACGCCTGGGCGTGCACCAACCCGTCGCTGGGGCGGGGGGCGGCGATCGGCCTCCTCCACGCC
>DATLQA010000125.1:0-19898 GCA_035535495.1 Actinomycetota bacterium
ACATTGTCGCAGGCAAGCCCGAACCTGCGGGCCAACCAGCCCATCCCGCCGCCCAGGGTCAGCCCGCCGACACCGGTGTGGGAGACGTTGCCGGCGGTGGTCGCCAGCCCGCAGGACTGCGCCGCCCGGTCCAGCGCACCCAGCAGCGCCCCGCCCTGCACCCAGGCACGCCGCCGGTCGGGATCCACCCGGACCGCGCCCATCAGCGACAGGTCGATCATCAGCCCACCCTCCGGCACCGAGACGCCCAGGACGCTGTGGCCACCGCACCGGACCCCGATCTCCAGGCCGTGGGCACGGGCATGGCGCACCGCGGCGGCGACATCGGCCGGACTGGGGCAGCGGGCTATCATCGCCGGCGGGCGGTCCACCATCGCGTTCCAGACCTGCCGCGCCTGGTCGTAGCCGTCCTCACCCGCCAGGAGCACCTGCCCGTCGAACCCACGGCGGAGCGGCGCCACGTCGGTCGCGATCCGCGAGCGGTGGCTGGCGGGATCCATCAGCCGTCCTCCTCGTCGGCGCGCTCCAGGTTCCACGCGCACAACCTAGCCGCCGGCTGGGACACACCGTGAGGTCGGCGGGGTGGGCGCAGCCTCAGGACTGGCTGACGGCGCCACGTTCCCCGCGCCGGGCGCGTGGCCGGGCGGCCGTCCGGCCCTCGCCGCCGGGATCGAAGCGGAGGCGGGCGGCGGCCACGAGCATCCCCACGACCCCCCAGGCGACCACCACGGCCAGGTGCCCCCAGGCGAAGCCGGACCCGCCGATGGTCGGGTTGAAGGCGCCCGCCATGGCGTTGGCGAGGTGCTTGAGCGGGAACAGCCAGCCGGCGATCTCGACCCAGCGCGGCAGGTCGCCGCCGATGATGAAGATGTCGGAGATGAAGCTGAGCGGCAGCAGGGTGGCGAGCGCGACCACCGCGAAGGTCTGCACGTTGGGCGAGAGCGCCGCCACCGCCAGGCCCAGGGCTCCCATGCAGGCGGTGCCAAGGATGATCGTCACCAGCACCGCTGGAAGCGTCCGGCCCACGATCCGCACGTCGTACAGCAGCACACCGACCCCGATCGTCGCTACCGTGGCCAGCAGCCCGACCCACAGGGCCGAGCCGAGCCGCCCGGTGAGGTAGGCCCAGCCCGGGAGCGGCGTGCCACGCAGCCGCTTGAGCACGCCGAGGTCGCGGGCCCTGGCGATGCCCTCAGGCAGGTTCACGTAGGCGGCGACGGTGATGCCGTAGACGGCGAGCACCGGGGCGAGGAACTGCGGGAGCGGGACGCCACGGCCGGGGACCAGCTCACTGCGCCCGAAGATCGACGGGAACAGCGCCGCGAGCAGGGCGGGCAGCACCACCGCGAAGAACACCGAGGCAGGGTCGCGCGCCAGCTCGCGGTTGGCGTAGCGCAGCTGGTTGCGCAGCAGGCCGGTGGTCGACGGCCGGACGGCGGGGCCAGCCGGCCCGAGGTCCCGCCAGGCGGCCGGCCCGCCGGTGGCCGCCGGCTCGAGGTCCTGCTCGGCAGCTGGTGCGTCGGTGGCCGCGGCCGGCGGCTCGGCCACGGCGCCCCCGCCGCGGCCCTCGGCATACGGCTCCCAGGAGAAGCGCCACAGCGCGACCAGGACACCGCCAAGGCCCCATGCGGCCATGACGGCGAGGTCGCCCCAGGCGAAGCCGCTACCGCTGAGGAACGGGTTGAACGCGTCCCCGAGGGCGTTGGCGAAGTGCTTGAGCGGGAAGATCGAGCCGACCAGGCTGAGCCAGCGCGGCAGTTCCACCCCGACGAGGAAGATGTCGGAGACGAAGCCGAGCACGAGGATCACCGTGGAGGCGATCCCCTGCACCGCCGAGCTCGAACGGACCAGGCTGACCAGGGCCAGCCCGAGCGCGGCGAAACAGCCGATCCCGACCGCCAGCGTGACCACCGACGCCACCAGGGTGCGACCCAGGATCTGCACGTGGTAGAAGCCGACCCCGACGGCGAGCATCACCACCACCCCGATCAGCCCGATCCACACCGCCGCCAGCACGCGTCCCGTCATGAACACCCACGGGGGCAGCGGCGCGCCACGCAACCGCTTGAGGATGCCCTGCTCGCGGGCGATCGCCAGCGCGATCGAGAGCGAGGTGAACGCCGCCGTCACCGCGGCGTAGACCGCCATCGCCGGGGCGAGGAACTGCGCCACCCGGACACCCTGGCGGTAGTCGATCGTCTGGTTGCCGAACAGCGTGCCGAAGATCAGCAGGAGCATCAGCGGGAACGCGATGGTGAAGAAGGCGGCCACCGGGGTGCGCCAGAAGGTGCGGTTGGCGTAGCGGAACTGTCCGAAGAGCAACGCGCCGGTCGACCGCCGGCTCGCCGTCGCGGTGGCGGGCCCGATGGGCGCCGGCGCCTCAGCCATGCGCGCCATCCCCGGGCTCGGTGCCCGCCGGCGCCTCGGTGAGCTGGAGGTAGGCCTCCTCCAGGGTGGGGCGGACCAGCTGGAGCGACGGCAGCTCCGCGTCGCGGCCGAGCGCCCAGGTGGTGAGCGCGTGCATGTCGGCGACCGGCCTGGTGGTGCGGATCTCGACGTTGGTCCCGTCGACCCTGACCTGGTCGCCGAGCCGAGGCAGGTCGCTGGCGGCCACGCCCGACGGGAGCTCGAACTCGATCAGGGCCGCGCCCTGGTCGGCCTGCCCGGCCAGGGCGCCCGGCGGGCCGATCGCGACCAGCCGGCCCGACGCGATCACCGCGACCCGGTCGGCGAGGTGCTGCGCCTCGTCCATGTAGTGGGTGGTGAGCAGGATCGTCTTGCCGAGCGAGCTGAGCCGCTCCACCAGCTCCCACGCCCGGCGGCGGGCCGATGGGTCGAAGCCGGTGGTCGGCTCGTCCAGGAACAGCAGGTCAGGGTCGCCGACCAGCCCGAGCGCGAGGTCCAGCCGGCGCCGCTGCCCGCCCGACAGCGTCTTGACGCGGGCGGTGCGCTTGTCGGCCAGCCCCACCAGCTCGATCACCTGGTCGGTGGGGCGGCGGCGCGGGTAGAACCCGCCGTACATCTCGACCAGCTCGTGCACGGTCAGCTCGGCGTCGAGGCCGGCCTCCTGCAGCACGATGCCGATCCGCTCGCGGAACGCGCGGCCGCCGCTGGCCGGGTCGAAGCCGAGCACGCTGACCTCGCCAGCGGTGCGCTGGCGGTAGCCCTCCAGGATCTCCACCGTGGTGGTCTTGCCCGCACCGTTCGGGCCGAGCAGGGCGAAGACCTCGCCCTCCTCGATGGTGAAGCTCAGACCGTCCACCGCGCGCAAGGACCCGTAGTCCTTGCGCAGCCCTTCGACCGTGACCGCCGCCATCCCACCTGCTCCCTGTCAGGACTGGTCCCATGCGGCGACCCCGCTCGCCCAGCCCGGCGGGGCCACCTGCCGGTCAGTCTTCACCCGTGAGGACCGGTCTGCCAGAACCGCAGCCAGGACGGCGGGTGGGCAGGATGCCGCGGCGCGCGGGTCGGCTGGGCTCAGCCCGCTGCCTGGTCGCGCGCTGGCTCGGCCTGCTCACCGGGGACCGGGGACGGCAGCATCAGCACCGCCAGTGCCAGCAGCGTCAAGCCAGGCCAGACCAGCACGGCGCCGACCACCTCCGGCTCCCAGCCAAGGCCGCCGTCGTGGAGGGCGATGCCGGCGAACCAGACCCCCCACAAGGCCACGGGCGCGGTCGCGGAGAAGATCCGCAGCCTGGTCGGCGAGGTCGCGCTCGGGCGCAGCCACCGGAGCAGCAGCTCGACGGCGAGCGTGCCGGCCAGGCCGAGCACCGCGAGCCCGGGGTCGACGAAGCCGGTCAGTGCCTGGATCAGGACGAACTGTGGACCGGCCACCAGCAGGACGCTGCCCGCCGGCAGGTCCCAGCGGCGGAGCAGGTACAGCACCGGTCCGAGCAGGAGCACGGTGGCGATGATGAACCCCGCCACGCCGAGCGCGATGCCCTGGTCCTGGACGTAGCCGCGCTGCGACTGGGCGAAGAACCGGCCCAGGAACCGCGCCTGGGCGATGCTGGCGTCGTTCTCGAAGGCCGGGTGCAGGTACATGAAGAAGAAGCCGGTGCCGCTCCCGGCGACGGCGGCCGAGAGCAGCGCCGGCAGCAGCGGACCGAGCCCGGTGTGGCGGCCTCGCGACGGGTCGGCCCAGACCGACCGGAGCGGAGCCGTCACCACCAGCAGCCCGCCCATGAACAGCCCCAGATGGGAGGGGCTGAGCAGGGCGGCGACGTCCTGCTCGATGCCGAACGCGAGATGCCAGGCCAGGTCGCCGAGCCCGGAGACGGCGAACAGGACGAGACCGGCCACGGCCGGCCCGTAGCCGACCGGGACCGCCGCCCGCCAGGCCACGCCGGGCCGGCGGCGCGACCAGACCGACCATCCGATCCACAGCGCCGAGGCCGCGAAGCCAGAGTAGAAGACCGCGTGCCACGGGGTGAAGAACGTCTCCAGCTGCGGGCGGGTGACGTGCGCCCAGCCGTCCACGAACAGCCCGCCGATCAGCCAGGCGCTCACGACGACGGTGACCAGGTCGGCCCGCCAGCTCATGCGAGCGGTGGTGGCCAGGCCCGCGGCCCGGCCCGGCCCGGACGTCCCGGTCCTCGGGGCGGCACCGGCGACCGGGCTGGTCGGGAACGACGATGGCATCGGATCCTCCCCCGCGGTCCGCCTGCTCGGTACCGAGTCTACGGTCGCGGAGCCGGTTGGGTTCCCAAGGCCCACCCCTGCGCATCTACGACAAGCTCGGGGTGCGCGACCGCGCCGCCGCCGTCGGCGAGGCCGACCGGCGCCGACCGCTCACCTCAGGGCGCCCGGGAGGCGGTCGACCACGGCGGCGACCATGGCCGCGGTGCCGGCGCCGGTGACCGAGCCGACCACCACGTCGCCCGGGTAGTGCACCCCGGTGTGGACACGGGAGTAGGCGACCCCGGCCGCCAGCAGCCGGAGCGGCACGGCCAGGCCGGGCAGGTGGCGGCCGGTCGCGTAGGCGAACGCGAACGCCGAGGCGGCGTGGCCGGAGGGGAAGGAGGTGGAGCCTGGCATCGCGACGTGGCGGGCCCGCGACCCCTCGGCGTCGACCCGATCGGGGCGGCGCCGCTGGTAGGCGCGCTTCAAGACCAGGTTGACCACCGCGGAGGTGACCCCGATCGAGGCCACTCCCTCCAGCGCCGCCCGGCGTCCGCGCCGACCGCCGAACACCGCCACCACGGCGGCGATGCCCAGCCACAGCCGCGAGTAGTCGGCCGCGTTGGAGAGCCGGCGCACCGGGCCGTCCAGGGCCGCCGTGGGGGTCCGGGCCACCGCCTCGTACACCGCCCGGTCCACCGCTCCCAGCTCCCGCAGCGCCTCGACCCATGGGGATGCCGGACCCTGCCGGACCTCCACCTGCCGGGCGAGCGCGTCCCCGACGGTGTCCGGCGGCCTGCCTGCCCCTGGTGACATGGCGAGATTCTACGGTCAGCCTGGAGCTCGGAGCTGCGGCCATGCGCGTGGGCACGCGATCCAGCTTCGCCGCCCTACCGGTGCCTGGCGGTAGCATCCTGGTTGAGCCGAGCATCGAACCAGGGAACGACGACGATGGGGACCGCGGACCGGTGGGTGGTTGTCGGCCTCGACAACGGCGGCACCAGCAACAACGCCACCGTGCTCGACGCCCAGAGCCGGTTCCTCGTCGACCGGCTGATGGAGACCCCGAGCGACGTGCAGCACGGTCCGGACGCGGCGGTCGAGGCGCTCGCCACCGCGTTCGAGGAGGTCCTCGACCTCACCGGCACGGCCAGGACGGCCGTGCGCGCGGTCGGGCTGGACAGCCCTGGCCCGGCGAGCGCGGAAGGGGTCATCTCGTCGAAGGGTTCGACCAACTTCGCCCCGCCGGCCTGGCGCGGGTTCGACTTCCGCGGCGCGGTCGAGGCTCGCCTGGAGCTGCCCGTCATCTACAACAACGATGCCAACTCCGCGGCGTTGTACGCCCACCACATGCACTTCGGCGCCGACGCGGTGCGGCACTCCTCGATCTCGGCGATCGTCGGCACCGGGCTGGGCGGCGGGGTGATCGAGGCCGGGCGGGTCGTCCGCGGCGCCGCCGGGATGGCCGGGGAGCTGGGGCACGTCTACATTCCGATGCACGGACTGCTCGCCGAAGGCCAGCCGATACCGCGTTGCAACTGCGGCTTCGCCGGCGACGCCGAGAGCGTGGCCTCACTGACCGGGATCGAGAAGAACCTGCTGCCCTACTGGCTGACCCGGTTCGACGGCCACGAGCTGGGCACGGTCGGATCGCTGGCGAAGGCCGCGAAGCTGGTGCGCGCCTACGGGGAGCGCGGCGACCCGCTGGCCCGCAAGATCTTCGAACAGCAGGCGATCGCGCTGGGGCGCCTGTTCACCATCGCCGCCAACTACACCGACCCGGGCGCGTACTTTCTCGGCGGCGGGGTGGTCGAAGCCGAGTCACGGTTCCGCGAGTGGTTCCTGGCGAAGGTCCGCGAGCACACCTCGCTCCGGGAGGAGCAGGCGCGGGTGGCGACCCTCGCCCTGGTCCCGGATCTGGACATGGCCGGGGCGCGCGGCGCCGCCATCGCCGCGCTCGAGTGGCTCCGCGGACGCTGACCTCAGCGTCAGCGTGACCTCCCAGCGCCGGCCGGGGACCGCCCGTTCGGATGCCGTTGGCCCGGTGGCTTCGTCCGTGAGACGGCCGTGGCGACCAAGGGACCCGATGGAGGGGCCACGGCCACCGGCAGGTGGCTGGTCGGGCGCGCCGCTCTCCAGGGCGACTTCCAGTGCCGCACGTGGGTGAGGTTCGGCTGATCGCGGAGGGCCTTGACGATCGTCTGGGTGACGCTGGGGTGGTCAGGCTTCCCGTCGGTGCGCGGGGGGTTCAGCGCCCAGCGCAGCCCCTCGACGAGGTCGACGTTCTCCTGCCCGTCGAGCAGCTCGCGACGGTCGGAAGCGGCCCACTCGGCCGGGTCGCGGCGGAACGCGTCCTCCAGCCCGGTCGCGCTCCGGATGCCCAGCCGGCGGAGCCGGTCCCGGCTGGAGACCACGGCGTCGCCGTTGCGTGCCCGTTCGCGCTGCTGCCTGGGGAGTTCGAGGTGCAGGTAGAGCACCGCCTGGTCGACCCAGTCCACCAGCCTCCCCACGGGGACGCGGGTGTGCAGGATCACGTCGACGAGGTTGGCCGTCGACAGGTTCTGCATGTCCTCGATGCCTTCCTCCAGCAGGCGGGCTTCATACCAGATGTTGAGCCCGTCGAGGTCGCTGAGCGGGTAGGCGTTCTTGAGGCTCGGAACCGTGTAGCGGAGCGCGAGCGTCGCGAGCCGCTGCAGGAACTGGATCCCCATCAGCGGGAAGAAGCCGATGATGAACGCGACCGCGGCCTCCTGGCCCGGCGGCTGCCCGTCGAGCCACGCGCGATGGACCACGAGCACCACGATGAGCACGGTGATGACCCGGACCACCGCACCGATGTAGGCGCTCGGCTTGAGGTCGCTCTGGAAGTAGCGGCGCATCAGCATCTGGAGGATGAAGACGTAGGCACCGGCGAAGCCGAAGCCCAGGACGTCCCTGATGGTCATCCTCGACGCCGAGTAGATCGGGCTGTGGCCGAGCAGCGCGGTCCAGCCGGCCGCGAACACGGTGGTGGCCACCAGGACCGGCGGGAACCCGCTGGCCTTGGCGGCCTTGGCGTTGTCAGCCTCGTGATCGCCGGCGCCCCTGCCGTAGTACGCCTGGAACTTCTCCTTGTAGAGGTTCGGCAGGCCTTCCAGGCGGTCGCCGCCGAGTCGGCGCCATTCCAGGAAGTAGGTGGAGGTCGCCGGAGGGCGGGGCAGGTACTGCGGTTCGTCCATGCCCAGCCGGTGAAGGTTCAGGGAGAACTCGTTCCAGAGGGAGTAGGCCCGGAATCCGAGAAAGCGGAAGTACAGCAGTCCCGGCAGGGTGGCCAGCAGCACGATCGCAAACCCGCGCAGGATGGTGAGCTCGAGATCGTCGTCGAACGCCTCGACCGCGCCGAGCGCGACCACGACGAGGATGATCATGAAGAGGCCGAGGCCGCCTTCCAGCACCTTCCCGTACCAGTCGCGGCCGGCGACACCGCTGGCGAGCCGGCCCACCATGCCCGGCCGGTCCGCCGCCGACGTTCCCGCCGTGGGCGACGCGACCAGCTCGTCCAGCAGGTCGCGCTGGGCGGTGTGCGAATCGAGCGCGGCGGCGAACGCCCGGTCAAGGCGCTCGTGCGCGGACGGATCGCCCGGATGCTCGCAGACCTCGAGCACGGCCTGTCGCAGCGACGGGTCGCTCTGCCACACGCAGCTCAGCTGCTCCCAGACAGCCTCGACCGTGCCCGGGTTGCGCCCCCGCAGGAGCGCCTCCAACAGGCTGCGCTCCTCCCGACCAGGAGCGTCCCGGTCGAGGAGAAGATAGGGAAGCTTGGATGCGAAGAGCGTCACCAGACGCCCTGTCCTGTCGTTCATGACCCGCCCCCAGACCGGCGCCTCGCGATGTGCCGACGGGCGCCCCATGCAGCATGGATGCCGCGCGGGTGCGGTCGCAGTGCCTGTCGTCACACCATGGCGGTGCCGTTCAGCACAGCAAGCGAACCTGGCCGCTGGCCGTGACCGGAACTGGGGAACAATGGGCGGCAACAGCGCCGTCACGTGGGAGTGGAGCATTGAGCGAACCATCTGATTCCGAGGCCGCCTCCATCTCACTCGCCGTCGACGTGATGAACGAGTGGCTCCGCAAGGCCGAGAATAGCTACCAGAACGGGTCACACGACGCGGCGATCGCCGCCGCGCAGATTGCCGCCGCGCATGCCCTGGCCGTACAGGCCCGGCTCGCCCGGCGCATCGCGTAGCGCACTCCCGCCCCTGCGACCCGGCCGTCGAATCACCTGGGCGGTCGCGGCAGCGTGCCAAGCGCGCCAATCAGGCCGAAATAGGATGAACCCCGTCAACACCTCCCAGAGGCATTGCGAAAGCGTCTTGACGGGCAATTAGCTCTCAGACAAAGTTCCTGACAATCGCGAGCCTGGCCGGGGGCGTCATGGCGGCAGTGTTCCGCGGATTCCCTGCCGAGACGTATGTCGACCTGGACGGCCCTGGTACCGCCGACTGAGCTGAGGCGGACGTCGGGCAGGGTCGTCAACGGCGTACATGGGGGGTTCGCATGGTCTGGGCCTGGCTGGTTGGCATCCTGGTCGTCGTCGCCGCGGCGCTTGCGTTGTGGTGGCCACCGACGCGCAGGCCAGCCGGGGTCCTGGTGTCGCTGCTGGTGATCGTCATCGTCTTCGGGGTGTTGCTGTGGGCGATCCCTGAGTACGACCAAGCTGAAGAGCGCCCGTGCTTCACCGAAACGGTACCGGCCGCGCTCCGGCCAGCCGCCATCCAGTTCGGCCAGCAAGCCGCCCAGCAGAAGGCGAAGCTGACCATCAAAGACGACCAGAAGCTGACGCTGGCCTTCGGCCGGGCGCGCGAGCAGCGGGTCCGCACGGTCGCGTTCACGGTGGAGGGATCCTTGCCGGCGGGGGCCACCACCCTGTCCACCACCAACTCCGCGTTCAGCCGCGACGGGGATGACGCGCAGATCCCTGCGTCCGCGGTCAGGAGCCGCGCACGCGTGGTCGGCGACGAGGTCCAGGTGGACGTCTGCTTCGACCGCGCGGCGCTGACGGTCGACCCCGGAAGCTATATCGGCACCATCACGATCGACGATCCAGCGGTCGCCACCACCAGCGTCGGCATGACCCTGACGTTCTCGTTCCCGTACTGGTCGCGCGTGATCGCGCTGAGCCTGGTGGTGGCGTTCGCCGCGAGCTTCTACGTCTTCGGCCTCCGCAGCAACCGCTTCACCGCCAACGCGCCACTGCTGCTGCGGCGCAAGACCATCGGCGAGTACGTCGACTGGGTCCGCAGCGGCAATGGCCTGCTCACCATCGTGTTCGGGGCGGCGGCCGCGTTCACCGCCTACAGCGCGACCTACCTCCAGGCCGAGGACTGGGGGAGGAACCCGGCGCAGGTCTTGAGCCTCATCGGCGCGATCGCCTCGGGCTTCGTCGCCGCCGGCACCACCGGCCGGCTGGCGGCCGGCGGAGCACCGATGGGCGGCCCGCCCGCGTCCGAGGATGGGGCGCCTCCGCCGGATGCGGATCGGCCGCCGGGTGACGGCAGTGTGACGCCGCCGACCGACGAGGTGCCGCCGACGGAGCCCCCGACCGACGAGGTGCCGGCGACAGGTGCGGGACCGGAGGTGCCCGGCGGCGAACCGGAGACGGGGGAATTCGAAGACATGGAGGGTGAGGAGGCGGGTGGCCCGCTGCTGGACGAGGACGAGCTGGTCGGCCATGAAGCGGATGGGCAGCTCGAGGAGACCGACGAGGGCGAGCGGAGCGAGGTCGGCGAGGAAACCTCGGACCCCGAGCGCGCCGCGGCGATGCTCGCCGACGCCGAGGAGGACCCGGAGGCGACCACCTGATGGCATGGTCACTGGCAACCGCCAAGAAGGAAATGCTGGGCTGGGTTGGGAGCAGGGAGGACCCGCCACACAGCAACAACCATCACTTCTCCCGGTGGTACGGCTTCCGGGACAAGTGGTGCCAGATGTCGGTCAACTACATCCTGGTCAAGGCCGGGCTCCCCCCGCCGGGAGGTGGCCGGAAGGGGTCGGCCTTCACCGCCGGCTGCGCGCAGTGGTACGACCGGCGCGGCAAGTTCTCCACCACCAAGTTCAGGCCGGGCTGCTCGGTGTACTTCAATTTCGGCAAGCCCAAATGGGGCAATCGCTGGCACGGCATCCACCACGTCGGCATCGGCCTGGCCGAGAAGGGCAACCAGGTGCTCGTCTGGCAAGGCAACTCGGGCGACCGGGTGCGGGTGCGCTGGGAAAAGAAATCGGACATCGCCGGCTACGGCTACAACGACTGGGGCACCGCAACCGGCCCCGGCGCCAGCGCCGCGCCCGAACTGACCATGGGCCTGTACCCCGGTCCCGTCCCACGGAGCTCCAAGCCGGACGTGCACGTCCGGCAGGTACAGCACCGGCTCAACCAGATCGCCAGGAACCACCACGGCGCGATCGGCAACCGTGCGCTCAAGGAGGACGGCGAGCTCGGCGCGGACACCCGCAAGGTGCTGGTCACCTTCCAGCAGCACCGGCCCTGGCTGCACGCTGACGGCCGGATCGGCATCGACGACTGGAGCGCGTTGCGCTACGCCATCGCCCCGGCGGGGGCGAGGTACCCAGGACACGCCCATCGCAAGGGCCAGGAAGACGTCCACGTCAAGCTGATCCAGATCCGGCTCAACGACATCGCCAACGGCCACCACGGCGCACTCGGCGGTAAGGCCCTGCCGGTCGACGGCAAGTTCAACGGCAACCTCGAGCGGGTCGTCGCCGACTTCCAACTCCACCGCGGCCTGCCATCCAGCGGCGTGGTCGACCAGCCGACCTGGGCCAAGCTGTGGACGAGACGATAGCCATGGCGACAAGGAGGACGCGATGCCACTCGCGGCCTACGGGGTGCTGGCCGGACGGGTAATCGACCACCGGGCCGAGGGCGGCACCGACACGCCCCACTACCAGATCCACCTGCGCTCCGGCAGCGCCGACTTCCGGGTGGCGGTGAACGTGCTGTCCCGCCAGCACCCCTCCGAGCTGCTGTACCTGGCCGACGAGGCCTTCAGCCATCCTGTCGTCCAAGAGCTGCCCGCCTTGCCAGACGGGTTCACTCCGCTGCCGAGCAAGCCCGGCGAGGAGGCATTGGACTACATCCGCGCCAACCTGTTCGACCGGCGGCTGCTCCGGCCGGTGCCGGCCACCGCACCCGGACCCGACAACGACCTCGCCGACAAGCTCGACCACTACGTCCAACGCGCCGCCACCGACCCCGCCGCCAGGCTCTACGCCTTCGGACAGCGGTGGGGACCCGAGCCCACCCCCGACAAGGTCTTCGGCTTCGCTCCCGGCAACGGCATCCACGACATCCACATGAACCAGGGCAACAGCCCGCAGTTCGAGCAGGACGACGGCGTCTGGCAGGACGGCGGCCTGCTGGCCCACTACCCCACCCAGAACCAGTGGGTCGCGATCTTCCTCGCCTTCCAGTCCCAGGCATGGCACACCGACGACCTCACCGGCCACACCATCCCCACCCCCGGGCCCACCGAGCCAGGCGAGCCAGGCGAGCCAGGCGAGCCGCCGGACCTGACCGTCCGGATCGTCGCCGCGCTGGTCAACCCGACCGGTCCGGCGCCAGAAGCCGAGACCGTCACCCTCCTCAACGCCAGCCCCACCGACCTCGACCTGACCGGCTGGTCGATCCTCGACCGCGAGAAGCGTCGGATGACGCTCGACGCCGGCGTCCTGCCTGCCGGCGACACCATCCGCCTCCCCGTCGACCTGCCGGTCCAACTCGGCAACCGCGGCGGGCTGATCACCCTGCTCGACCCCGGCGGCCTGAAGGTCGACGGGGTCGCCTACACCAAGGCCCAGGCAGACGCCGAAGGATGGAGCCTCGTCTTCTGACCTGGCCGGTGGGTGGAGGCGTCCGACCCGCGGCAGCGGTCTCACCTATGCTTCGTGGATGGCGTTCTCAGGGTGGCCCGCCGAGGCGGTCGAGTTCTACCAGGGACTCGAGGCCGACAACTCCAAGCCGTACTGGACGGCGCACAAGCCGGTGTTCGACGCCAGCGTGTACGCGCCCATGGCCGACCTCCTCGCCGAGCTGGCCGACGAGTTTGGTGACGGCCGGATCGCCCGGCCATACCGGGACATGCGCTTCAGCGCCGACAAGTCGCCCTACAAGACCTCGATCTACGCGATCCTGGAGGCCGGCGGCTACGTCAACTTCAGCGCCGACGGGCTGGTCGCCGGGATGGGCTACTACCACATGGAACCCGACCAGCTGGACCGCTACCGGCGCGCGGTCGCCGACGACGCCACCGGTCCCGACCTGGTCGGCATCGTCGACCGGCTGGCCGCCGACAAGGTCGAGGTCGGCGGGTCGAGCAGCCTCAAGCGCGTCCCCAAGGGCTACCCTCCCGACCATCCGAGGGCCGACCTGCTGCGCCACAAGGGCCTGATCGCCTGGCGGAACTGGCCGGTGGGGTCGTGGCTCCACACCAAGGCGGCCAAGCAGCGGGTGGTGGGGTTTCTGCGGGCCGCCGCGCCGCTGCAGGCCTGGCTGGACGAGCAGGTCGGGCCGAGCACCGCGGACCCGCGGACCCGGCGCTGAGCCCGGCGGCGCGGGCCGCTCAGTCGCCTGCCACCAGGGCCAGCGCCTTGGTGGCGCGGTCGAGCGCGTTGCCGATCCCCCACCTGGCACCCAGCTCGGCGAGGCTTCCCGCGTCCGCCGGTGCCGACGGGAGCGTGGTGTCCACGGCGGGAAGTGGGAGCGTCCGGGCCGCGCGGACGACCGCGGGCGCTCGAACCAGGTAGTCGCGGGCCGCGTTGAGCTTGCCGGAGACCTGGACCAGGCGGGGATCGTGCCGGGCCGCCGCCTCGATGAGCGCTTCCAGCGTGCCGAACCTTCTCAGCAGGCCGGCGGCGGTCTTCTCCCCGATCCCTGGCACCCCTGGCAACCCGTCGCTCGGGTCCCCGCGCAGCGTGGCGAAGTCGGCGTACTGCCCCGGCGCGATGCCGTACCGCGCCTGGAGCGCGGCCGCGTCCATGATCTGGAGGTTGGCGACGCCGCGGCTGGTGTACAGCACGCGGACGTTGCGGTCGTCGTCGATCAGCTGGAACAGGTCGCGGTCGCCGGTGACGACGTCGACCGGCATGGTGGCGCGCTCGGCGAGCGTGGCGATCACGTCGTCGGCCTCGTGCTCGGCGGCGCCGACGGCGGCGACGCCGAGGGCGGCGAGCGTGTCGAAGATGATCGGGACCTGCTCGGCGAGCCCGGGCGGCTCGGCCTCGCCGGCCGGCGCGCCGCCGACGGGTGCCGCGTCGGGCGCGGCGAGCCGGTGCGTCTTGTAGGAGGGGATCAGCGCCACCCGCCAGGCCGGGCGCCAGTCCTGGTCGATGCAGGCCACCAGGTCGGTGGGGCGGAACCGGGTGATCAGCGTCGAGGTCATGTCGAGGAAGCCGCGGACCGCGTTGGTCGGGGTGCCGTCCGGTGCGGGCATCGCCCGCTTCACCCCGTAGAAGGCACGGAAGTACAGGCTGGCGGCATCCAGCAGCATCAGCGTCACGCGCGTCCCTCCGTACGGCCACGGTCGTCCACGGCACGCGCGACTGTAGCTCGTCAAGGCCACCGGCGGGGTCGGGAGCCGAGGTCAGGCGGCGCGGACCGCCCACCCTGCTCGCGGCAGACCCCTGGGCTTGCGTGGGTGCCCGCGGGCACGCGACCCTCCTGGCGACGCGGAACCGAAGGAGGACGGTGTGCCCGACATCTCGCCGAAGGTCGCGATCGTGACCGGCGCCGGCAGCGGCATCGGCCGTGCCGTGGCGCTGGCCCTTGCCGCGGACGGCTGGGCGGTGACGCTGGCCGGCAGGACGGTGGCGGCGCTGACGGAGACCGCCGAGCGCGGCGACGGTCTCGACGGCCGGCTGCACGCCGTGCCGACCGACGTCACCGACGAGGCGTCGGTGCACCACCTGTTCGCTGCGGCACGGCAGACGTTCGGACGGCTGGACCTGCTGTTCAACAATGCGGGACGGAACCAGCCGGAGGCGGCGATCGACGACCTCCCACCCGAGCAGTGGCGCTCGGTGCTGGACGTGAACCTCACCGGCACGTTCCTGTGCTCGCGGGAAGCCCTCAGGCAGATGAAGGCCCAGTCGCCAGGTGGCGGCCGGATCATCAACAACGGCTCGATCGCCGCCCACGCGCCCCGCCCGCTGATGGCCGCCTACAGCGCCAGCAAGCACGGGGTCACCGGGCTGACCAAGGCCACCTCGCTGGAGGGGCGCGGCTTCGGCATCGCCTGCGGGCAGATCGACATCGGCAACGCGGCCACCGAGATGACCGAGGGCACCGCCAAGGGGGCGCTGCAGCCGGACGGCTCGATCAGGCCGGAGCCGCGGATCGACGTGGCGCATGTGGTCCGCGCGATCCTCTACATGGCGAGCCTGCCCCTGGACGCGAACGTGCAGTTCATGACCGTGATGGCCACCGAGATGCCGCTCCTGGGCAGGGGCTGAGTCCAGGCCGGCCGCCGGCGTCAGGGGGGCTCGGTCGCGCCGATCGCGTCGGCGGCCTGCCCCGCTTCGGCGGCCTCATCCGGCCGGGGCAGGCTGCCGGCGTCGAAGCCGTCCGGCCACCTGGTGGTCGCGTCGGCCAGGACGCCGGCCAGCTCGGCGTGGTCGAGCTGCGCACCCCGCAGGTCGGCGCCGCGCAGGTCGGCGTGGTGGAGGCGCGCCCGCCGCAGGTCGGCATCGCGCAGGTCCGCCCGGCACAGGCGGGCGGCGGTCAGGTCGGCCCCGCCGAGGTGGGCGTCCCGGACGTTTGCGTCGTCCAGGTAGGCGTGCCGGAGGACCGCCCCGGTCAGGTGCCCCTCGGAGAGGTTGGCGAGCCGCAGGTCGGTGTCTTCGAGGTCGCCGTGCTCGAGGTAGATCTCGCGCATCCACGCATCCGCCAGGTTGGCGTGGCGCATCCGCACCCCTGACATCCTGGCCCGGGTCAGCCGCGAGCGGCGCAGGTCCACGGTGCCGAGGTCGACCCGCTCCTCGTCACGGCTGCGGGGACGGCGGCCGAGCACCAGCATGGCGGCCTGCACGTCGGGGGCTCGGTCGCGCAGCCAGTGGAGCTGCCGGTCGACCGCCGGGGTCGGGTGCGGCTCCGGGCTCACCGGGGATCCTGCCGGCCACGACGCGTGCCCGCGGACGAACGCCACCAGGATCTCGGTGATGGTGGCCCGGTCCATCTCGGAGTTCCTGGCGATCCGCTCCAGCGCGTAGATGCCACCGAGCCGGACGTCCGCGGTCTCGCTGCCGAGATGCTCCATCGCCCGGGTGAAGCGCTCGGTGATCTGCCCCTCGCGGCTGAACTGGACCTGCCGCCAGGTGGCGACCACGCGTTCCGTCGCTGCACCGCACCTGCCTCCTCGACCCGCGTCCGCCCCGCCGCGGACCCTACCGCGCGCGGTGGTTGTCCGCGCGGACCTCCGCTTCGAGGACGTCCAGCGGCATGGCGCCCTGGCGCAGCACCACGTCGTGGAAGTCCCGGATCTCGAACCGCGGCCCGAGCTGGCGCTGGCGCTCCTCGCGCAGCGACCGGATCCGTAACCTGCCGATCATGTAGCCGAGCGCCTGCCCAGGCCAGGCGATGTAGCGGTCGACCTCGTTGGCGATGTTGACCGGGGAGAGCGCGGTGTTGGCCAGCATGTAGTCGACCGCCCGCTGGCGCGACCAGCCGAGGTGGTGCATGCCGGTGTCGACCACCAGCCGGCAGGCCCGCCAGGCGTCGAAGGAGAGCATGCCCAGACGTTCCAGATCGCCGGTGTACAGGCCCATCTCGTCACAGAGCCGCTCGGTGTACAGCGCCCAGCCCTCGCTGTAGGCGGGGAGGTAGCTCACCCGCCGGAACATCGGCAGCTCGGTGAGCCGCTGGGCCATGGCGACCTGGAGGTGATGGCCGGGGACGCTCTCGTGGAACGCGAGCGTCTCGTACTCGAAGCGGGGACGCTCCGTCGGGTTGTGGGTGTTGATGCAGTGCGTGCCAGGACGGGTCCCGTCGGTTGACGGCGGGACGTAGTAGCCGAGGACGGCGTCCGACGCTTCGAACTCGCTCATCTCGGTCACCACGCACTCGGCCATGTCGTAGTCGTGGAACCAGTCCGGCAGCGCCTGGTTGGCCCGCGCCAGCGCGTTGGTGGCCGACGCCACGATCTCGCCCGCGTCGCGGAACCGCAGCGCGGGATCGTGGCGCAACCGGTCGAGCACCGTGTCCACGTCGGTGACGCCGAGCGCGCGGCCGCCGAGCTCCGACAGCTCCTCCCGGAGCCCGCCCACGAGGTCGGTGCCGATGGCGTGGATCTCGTCGGGGCTCATGGTCGTGGTGGTGTGGCCGCGGACGGCCACGGCATAGCCGTCGCGGCCACCAGGGACGTGGCAGACGCCGACGCGGTCGTCGGGCCGGCTCACGGGCAGCAGCCGTTCCCGCAACGTGGCGCGCAGCCGTCGCAGGGCCGGCCGGACGGCCGCGCTGACGACCTCGGCGACCTGGGCGCGCAGGTCGGCATGCTCGAGCGTGGCCGCGACCAGCGGATCGGACTCGATCGGTGCCGCCACCAGGGCGTCGAGCTGCGCGATCGCCTGCCTGGTGCCCCGCTCGGTCGGCGTCCGGCCTGCGCCGGCCGCCTGCAGGTACCGCTCGGCCACGCCGTCGAGCCAGCCGCCGAGCTTGGCGCAGCGTGCCAGGTAGTCATGGGCGTCCAGTTCGTCCACCAGGGGAGCCCGCGGCACGATCGAGATCATGATGGTCTGCGCGCCGGCCAGGGTGGCACTGACGGCGAACTCGTCCAGCCCGGCCACCATCCGCGCGCTGTCGTCCCGCGCGGTGGCCAGCAGCACCGCCCTGGTCGTCCGGTCGGCCGGGTCAAGCGTCGCCGGGTCGATCGCTCCCGCCCGCTCGGCGATGGCGTCGAGCCGCCGCGCGGCCGCCAGCCCGGCCTCCCTGGAGGGATCCGGCACCTCGGCGTCGTAGCCGGGCACGCCGGCCATGGTCGCGGCGAACGGGTCCGCCGTCAGCGTCTCGCCGAGGTAGTCGTCGGCGAGCCGGTCGAGAACCAGATCCACGTCTGCTCCCTGTCCAAGGTCCTGGCGCCATGCCGCCGCGGTCCCGGGCACGACCATGCCCGGCCGCGGGCCCCGGCGCATCGAACCATACCGTCTGCCATGCCGGTCTCGGAGGTGCTGACCAGCCGCCGGAAATGGGTCAGATCCGGCTTCCCCGCGCCGATGAGATTGCAACAGCTTCTCGCGGGGAGTGGCGCACGTGCCGGAAGTCCCATGGGCCTGGAGCCGGCCCGGTCGCACTGCGGTCCTGGGCTCGCAAGTCGGGCTGGTAGCGCTGGTGGTCGTGGCGGTGGGGGCCGGTCCGCTCTCCCCCCTCGTCCAGGCCCGGCTGAGCTGGCTGGCCTCGGTGGCGTGCAACCTCGGCACGCTGCTGGCGGCGCAGCACATCGCGCGGCGCCTGCGCCCCGGCGACCCGGCCCGCCGCTTCTGGTGGGCGATCAGCGCCGCCTCGGTGATGATCGGCGGCGCGTTCCTGGCCCAGCTCACCACCGTCGGCGGCGCTGCGGACCTGCGGCCGGTCCCGGCCAACGTGGCGCTCGTCGGTCTGGGCGTGACGGTGGTGGTGGCGGTGATGTGCACCTACCCGCTGCGGATCGAGTCGAGCCGGGAGCGGCTGTGCTTCTGGCTGGACATGGCGACGGTGATGGTCGGCGCGGGCGCGTTCGGCTGGTACTTCTCCGAGCAGTCCAGCGGCGACCTCTCGAGCGACCTGATGGGCATCCTCGGCGGCCCGGTGGTCAACCTGGTCGCGGTGTTCGCCGTGGCGAGGCTGCTGCTGGTGGGCCGGCCGCCGTTCAGCGCCTGGACCGGTGTCCTCGGTGCGGCCGCGGCCGCGGTCGGCGGGCTGGCCGGCGCGGTGGGCCCGACCCTGCTCGCCGACGGCCGCGGGAGCTGGCTCTTCGCGCTCAGCGCGCTCGGCGACGGCCTGATCATGATCGCGGCGTGGTTCCAGCGGCTCCAGGTGGACGCCGACCCGCGGGCGCTGGAGCGGCCCCGCCGCCGGCCGTACAGCATGCTGCCGTACGTGGCGCTGGTCGCCACCTTCACCCTGATGGCGGCGGCGCTCGCCGACCGGGGGCTGGACGGCCGCACCTGGGCCGTGCTGGCCGGCGCCGGGATCAGTACCGGGCTGGTGGTGGCGCGCCAGCTGGCGTCGTTCACCGACAACGCCCGCCTGCTCGGCGAGCTCGACACCAAGGTCCGGGAGCTGCACGAGACCGAGACGGTGCTGCGCGCCGCCCTCCAGGAGCGCGATCAACTGGCCACCCGGCTGCGCGAGCTGGCGTTCCAGGACAGCCTGACCGGGCTGGCCAACCGCGCCCTGTTCTACGACCGGCTCGGCGAGGCCCTGCTCCGTGCCCGGCGGCACCGCCGCCAGGTCGTGGTGATGCTGCTGGACCTCGACGACTTCAAGCCGATCAACGACCGGTTCGGCCACGCCGCCGGCGACGCCGTGCTCAAGGAGGTCGCTCGGCGGCTGCGCGGCTGCGTACGGGAGACCGACACGGTCGCCCGGATCGGCGGCGACGAGTTCGCGGTGCTCCTGGACGACCCCCTCTCCAGCGGTGTCGACGCCGTGGCGGAGCGGATCGCCGCGGCGGTACGCGAGCCGTGCTCGGTGGATGGCGAGCGGATGGCGGTCGGCGTCAGCATCGGCGTGGCGTCGAACCAGTCCGGCGACGCCGACACCGACCGGCTGCTCGGCGACGCCGACGCGGCGATGTACGCCGCCAAGAGCAGTGGCAAGGGCGGCCGCCGCCAGCACCGGCTTGACGCCGGCACCGCCGGCGGGTATGTCCGGACGTCATGACCGGACCTGGACATGGTTCTGCCGCGGCCACCAACGGCACGTTGCTGTTCGTCGGCGTCGACACGCGTGGTTCGAGCATCATGAGGCTCTTCCCGAGGTGGGTGGAGCTCCTCCGCCTCGACGCGGCGGTCGAGGGCGTCGACCTCCCGCTCGGGGCGGAGCCCGCCGACTACCGGGCGGTGGTCGAGCGGGTGGTGCGCGACCACGGCATCGCCGGTGCGGTCGTGACCAGCCACAAGACCGGCGTGTACCGGCACGGCGGCGGGCTGCTCGACGAGCTCGACCGCTACGCGCGGCTCTGCCGGGAAGTCTCCTGCATCTCCAAGCGCGGCGGGCGCGTCCGCGGCCACGCCACCGACCCCATCGC